>JAFSIZ010000192.1 GCA_017439555.1 Oscillospiraceae bacterium
GGAAAGGTCACGGTTACGGCGAATATAGAGTACAACGGAAAAACGTATGAAAAATCAATACAAAAAACGCTCACCGGAGAAGAAACTCTTCCGTACAGCAATGTTATATCCACTCACCGTCTTTATAAAAAGAGTGAGGATTGGGTGCAGACGATTATAGATGAAGGTGAAACTGCGCCGTATGAAAGAGATGTTCGCAATATAACCTATGATTATACAGAGGGGAACTATTCGTGGTACGGTACAACAGAGAGTAAGCGCAGTGCAGCATATTGTTATCCATATGAAGATGCACCTGACGGAAGAATGCGTATGTACAGGAAGGCGGGAGGCTGGACAGGATTCCGGGTTATGATTCCGGAAAGAGGAAGATACTCAGTTCATTTAGAGGCAATAAACTATTACAGCGGCGAAGGCGCGTCTGATGTATATGTAATTCCCGCTGAAATACTACCGGAGAATGCAGAAGCTTATCTTACCGAGGATTATTATGTCGGAACGGTAGATACGCTCGATCCGCTTCTACCGGAGCTTGCGCTCAAGGACGAGTGGATAGGCGAAGTGAATATTCCGGAAGCCGGAGAATATGCAGTTATATTCAGGGCAAAGGTGGATTGCTATACGACAATACGCTCCGTAACGTTCGACGGAACGGCAGGAATGAAAAAGGTTGAGCTTTCGGCAGAAAAAACCGCAATGGAGATAGATGATGAAGTTAAAACCTCGCTTTCTGCATACTACCTTGACGGAACTCCGATTCCGGAGGAAAATATTTCTGTTGAGTATTCGTCCGAAAACCCCGAAATAGCGCGGGTTTCCGATGATGGAACGATTACGGGAAAAGCTGAAGGAACAGCGAAGATAATTGCAAAGGTAACCTGCGGCACAGAGAGAAGAAGCACTTATCTTATGGTATCGGTAAAAGATAACAGCGGAATGAAAAGCGCGGAGCTTACGACGTTTTCCGACGAGCTTTATGTCGGAGGAAAAACGAAGATATTCCTTCTTGCACATACGAACAAGGGGAATAAATTTTCTGCGAGCCTTGAGGAAGCAAGCTTTGTGATTGAAAGTGAACCGGAGGGAATTCTCGCTGTTGAAGATGGCTGCCTTGTGGCAAAAGGAGAGGGAACGGCAAACGTAAAGGCAAACGTAACCTTCAGAGGCGAAACGAAAGAAAGTAATATTCTTACGTTTGAGATAAAGCCCGGAACGCAGAAAAAGCGAACAACCATATATACGCAGGAAATGCGCGAAAACGCGCTTGAAAATGCCAAAAAATACGATTGGGCAAAAGATGTTGCAAAAAAAGCAGCGGATGAGGCTGATAAATATCTGGATAAGATAGATATTATTTATGATATGATAGAACCGGATAATTTGCCGAGGAGTATGACGGTCGGGCTTGTTGATGACCCGAATGCATACAGCTGTATTTACTGCGGAGTGGATATCCGTGATACACACGGCTCGTATGCATGGGGTGTAGACCCACTGGGACGTCCATGGCAGATTCAGTGTCCGGATTGCAAGCGCCTTTTCCCGTCAAATGATTTCGCAAGCTTTTATGAGCTCGGAAAGGATGAGTACGGAAGGTTTGAGCTTGCACGTGCGCGTCAGCTTCACCATGAAATGATTTTTCATAAGGATGGCGAAGAATGCACCCATACCGCTCCCACGGAAGAATATACCGATGAGTGGTATGAATTCTACGGATACGGTGTAGAGGGCGGATATCTTCATAACGATATGTACGGAGATGTAGGAAAGGATCTCGGCGTTCCGGAAAACGAAGCCGGCCGTTGGGGTGTTGATGACGGCTGGGGTTATGCAACGGGGGAAAAGGCATCAACGGGAATTCCGATAAGGAAGTCGTTTATTGCATTTTATAACTTTGCACTCTGGTCATACGCGGGTCCCGTTAAGTTTATTCCCAATGTTATAGATTCCTTGCGCGATGCATATCTGTATACCGGAGATGAAAAGTATGGCAGAGCGGGTGCAATCCTTATTGACAGAGTAGCCGATGTTTATCCGGGATATGATTTTTACCCGTATATAGAGTTCCAGCATTCACACGGAGGCAAATACACGGGAAAGATTGACGGAAGCATCTGGGAAAGGCGCCATGCAGAAGGTTTTTCACATGCATATGATGCCTTCTGGCCGATGATGGAGGATGACCGGGTTATAGAGTATCTTTCCCAAAAGGCAACAGAGCTGGGGCTTAAAAATGAAAAGCTTACTGCCGATATGATCCGTAAAAACTGCGAAGACGGCATATGCCGGGAGATTTTCAAAGCGGCTAAGGAAGCGAAAATCATGGGCAACTTCGGCTATCACCAGATGGCGGTTGCAAATGCTGCAGTAGCGCTTGATTCAATGCCGGAAACACAGGAAATGATTGACTGGCTCTGCGCTCCGTCTGTGATAACAAAGACAGCCGAGTATAAATACGGCAAGAAATTCACGATATACACGGAAAACTCAGGCGGTGAAACACTGTCAAAGATTGTAAGCGACATCAGTCGCGACGGCTTCGGCGCGGAGGTATCTGAGGTATATAACCAAGGTTGGGCAACTCACCTGATTAAGCTCGCCGAGTTGTTTTACCGTTATGATAAGGACAGCGATCTGAATCTGTACAACAATCCGAAGTTCAGAAAAATGCTCTATTCAACATTTAATCTTACAATGGCGGGAAATTATACCTTGCAGGTAGGTGACCAGTATAGCACAGCAAGTACGGGAAACAGAACTGACGGATACAACACGCTTATCGGGCTTGAACGCCTGGAAGATGAAAGCTTTGCGCAGATGTACTATGCAATAAAGAAGGGCAACGTTGAAAGTGCGTATCTGGATATGTTCACAGACAGCGAAGTAAGCATAGAAGAAAAGATTCTGGATATTGTGGAGTGGCGTGGAGAAATCACGCTTCCGAGCCGGAATTTCACAGAATACGGGCTCGCTGTTGTTCGTGCCGGCGAAAAGCTGAAAGGCACAAGTGAGAAGGATTTGCGTCGCGATGTCTGGATGGGATACGGAAACAGTAGTGCGTCTCACGGCCATCTTGATGTTCTACAAATGGGAATTGATGCTTACGGCTTTAACTTCACTCCTGACCTCGGATATCCTGCTGCAACGGGAAATGATCCGAACAGACTGCAGTGGGTATCAAACACGCTCTCTCATAACACGGTTGTTGTTGACGGAGTGAGACAGCTTGGTATATACGTCGGGAATCCGCTTCATTTTGATGATGCGGGAAAGGTAAGTGTTATTGATGTTGAAGCGCCGGAGGTTTATGAACAGACCGACATTTACAGGAGAACGCTTGTGTCTGTGCAGGCATCAAATGAAGTTGATTATACGGTTGATTTCTTCCGCGTAAAAGGAGGAAATGAGCATATCTACAGCTTCCACACCCAGTCATTTAACGGCGTAACGGTTGACGGACTTAACCTTACGGCGCAAAACGGAGGCACATATGCGGGTGAAAACACCGAATATGGAAACGATCCGGATACGCAGCTCACAAACGAATATGAAACCCGTTATCCGCGCGGATATACATGGCTTCGCAATGTACAGCGCGATAACGCTCCCGAGGACGGAAACTTTTCCGTAAACTTTAAGCAGACGGACTTTAACAAGCAGGTCTCCGACTCCAAGGGGCTTAACCTCAAATGGACGGCGCTGAATGACTGGACTCCTTCAAGCGTTGGAATTGCGACTGCCGAGCCGCCGAAGCTTTCGCAGAATAAAAGGGTTCCGGAACTTGACTATATGCTCGTCCACAGAAAGAGTGAGGAAAGCCTTGACACTCTCTTTACTTCGGTTATTCAGCCGTATAAAGGAGAAGAGTATATCGAGAGTATGGAAAGCGCGGCGCTTGTAAGCGACGGCACAGAAGGCGAGGATGACACTGCAAAAGCGGTTAAGGTAAAGCTTAAGTCCGGACGTGCGGATTATATTATCTACGCAACCAACAACGGCGTTACATATACGCTCACAGATGGAAATGTAAGCTTTAAGTTCCGTGGTTTTGTAGGCGTATATTCCGTAAATGAAAACGGCGCCAATATTTATGCGTATGTAAATGACGGCGATATCATCGGGAACACCGAGGTAACTGCAAGCATTTCAGGCAAGGTTCGTGATTTCACGCGTGAGTATGTGAGCGAAAACACCATAACGGTAGAGCTTGATAATGCAATTGATGCGGCGTCGCTTTCGGGAAGGTATATCTATATCAACAATGAGAGTGACATCAACGGTGTATACAGAATTGATTCGGCAACCGTTTCCGGCACAGAGGCAGTTCTTGATGTAGGCGATGTAACGCTTATAAAAGAATATCGGGATATAAATAATCTCGAGCTTGGATTTATCTACAACATATCTGAAGGTGACAGCTTTGAAATTCCGTTGTCGGCATCCGAAGATGTTGCCCCGGTGTTTGATGAGGTTGAAAACGTTTTGACAACAAGTGCCGGCTCGTCAATTACTGTTTTGTTGAATGCGTCAAGTCCCGCGGAAGAAAGCGTAAGCTACATTGGCACACATCTGCCGCGCGGTGCATCAGTGGAAAGTGCAAGCGGCAAGGTGACATGGAAACCGGATTCAAGTCAGGTTGGAGAGCATACGTTTGTTATAACAGCGCGTGACGCTTCCGGTCGTGAAAGCACAACAAGCTTTGAAGTAACGGTTTACGGTTCAACCACGGGCTCAGGAAACAAGACTGAGGATAATTTCGGAACAAGCACCGACACACCAGCTGGTGGCGGTGGAGGCGGCGGTGCCGCACCGACCGATAAGCCGGATGGTGCAACAGATACCGATAACCCCGACGATGAAAGCCTTCTCCTTGAGGAGAAGGTGCCGGGCGCAGGCGAGGCGGATGAGGTGGAAAATCTCCGCTTCACCGATCTTGATAACCAC
>JAFSIZ010000193.1 GCA_017439555.1 Oscillospiraceae bacterium
GTAGCGGTTCTAATCAAGCGTATACTTGATTATATAAAGTAAGCTGAACCGGGAGAGCGGTTCTCCGCTCTCCCGAATAAAAAGAAAAGGTGATTATTATGTTAAAAGCAGGCTTTGCAAGAGGAGAAATCACGCCGCCTATGGGCATCTCCGTCTGGGGCTATTACGAGCCAAGAACAGCAAAGGGCGTTCTTGACCCGCTTCTTGCAACTGCGGTTGCGTTTGACGACGGAGAAAAACGGGCTGTTGTTTTGAGTGTTGATTTAGGCGGAATAGGTATGGAGGCTATGGCTCACATACGTTCGTCGGTTGCAAAGGCGATCGATACGGAGGTAGATGGAGTGTTTATCGCGTGTACTCACACCCACCTCGGTCCCGGCGTTGTGGCGCCGGATTCGGCAAGTGCCAATGCTCAAACCCTCGAATACAGTAAATGGCTTATCACGCGCCTTGCGGATATCGCTTTTCTTGCGATAAACGACCTTGCACCGGTCACGAAAAAGCTCGTCACGCGCGGTGAGGTTAAGGACGTAGCCTTTATCCGCCGTTACCGTATGAAGGATGGAACGGTGCGTACAAATCCGGGCTGGCAGAATCCTGATGTTGACCATGCGCTCGGAACACCGGACGAAGAGTCTCAGCTCCTTATCATAAAGCGCGAGGGCAAGCCGGAAATCGGCATCGTCAACTTCCAGGTTCACCCTGATGTCATTGGTGGCGAGTTCCTTTCCGCAGACTATCCGAAATTCGTCCGCGATACATATGAGCTTAATGTTCCGAATTCTCGGTGTATGTATTTAAACGGTGCACAGGGCGACTTAAACCATACCGATATCCGTCTTGACCCGGAAAAGGAATGCGGCACGGGTTATGACCGCGCACGCTATATGGGCAGGAAGATAGCTATGAGCGTTATCTCAAATTACGAGCTTGCAAAGGAAATTGACGGTGAGAAAATTTCTTATGCGCATAGAATGATCACCACAAAATTCAACAAGGGAACGCCCGAGGAAATCCCTGCAGCTCTTGAGCTTGCAAAGCGTTACCACGAGCTCGGAGCGGAAGCTGCGCTTCCTAAGCTTCAGGATATGGAACGTACCCAGATGATTGCAAAGGCATGCCGGATTGAAAGTATGCAGTCAATGCCCGATAATAAGGAGCTTATTGTCTGTGCAATTGCTGTAGGCGATATGGTGTTTGCATCTTTTCCGGGAGAACCGTTTACGGAAATCGGCCGTCAGATTAAGGCAAGCTCACCGTTTGCACTTACAATTCCTGCTTGTTGTGCAAACGGCTATGAGGGATATTATCCGATGCAGTCGGCGTTTAAAGAGGGCGGGTATGAAACTCTCACCGCACGGTATGTTGAGGAAACGGCGGAGTTGCTCATTACAGGCTCAACCGAAATCCTTAATTTACTTGGTAATAAGTAAGATAAAGCAGTATATGAAAAAACAGTAAAAAACGGAGGAAAATATCATGAAAAAGAGAATTTATGCACTTCTCCTTGCGGGCATTATGCTCTTTGCGCTTTGCGCCTGCACAGAAACAACACAAAACGGGAAAGTCGGATCTTCCGTCATTCCTGAAGGAAAGCAGATTCCGGATGACGCGGTTCTGGACATAGCGGTAGCAAGCCATCCCTCTTGGCCGTACCATGACGAGCTTAAGGTCTGGGATTATATCCGCGAAAGCATCGGCGGAACGCTTAATGTAACCGGAATACCGATAACTGACTTTTCAACAAAATATTCTCTTATGATGGTAGCGCAGGATACCATGCCGGATCTCTTCGGCTTCCAGGCTACTCAGGCAACCTTCAGCTCATATTGTGAGCAGGGCGCTTATAAGGCACTTGACGATTATCTTGAGTATTTACCTGATTACGAGAAATTCTGGGATAGCCTTCCCGAAACAGAGCAGAGGATGAGAGAATTAAAAAAACTGAGCGACGGAAAGGTATACTATGCACCGAACCACGGTATGGAGCGCAGTACTAATGTACGCGCATGGCTCTATCGTAAGGACATATTTGATAAGCATGGTCTTAAAACTCCCGAGACGATTGATGAGCTTTACACCGTTTCAAAAAAGCTTAAAGAGTTATATCCGGATTCGTATCCGTTCTGCATCCGCGCAGGTCTTAACATCCTTAACGGAATAGGATCTTCGTGGAAACCGAACTTCCGTTATAATGTGTATTACGATTTTGAGAACGAGAAGTTTTCCTATGGTACAACAGAGGATACCATGCTTGAAATTGTAACCTTCCTCAAGAAAATGGTAGAAGAAGGACTTATGCCCAAAAACTTCTTAAATATTCCTACAGCATCGTGGGAAGAGCTTGTTACAACGAATCGCGGTTTTATGATGCCGGAGTATCAGGTAAGAATTGATTACTTTAACAATCTGGCGCGCAGCAATTACCCGGAATTTAACCTTACCGCGATGAAGCCGCCGTATGCCGAAAACGGAATTGGTATTCCGAAGATGAATAAGTCTAACTTTGACCCGATAGGCTATGCTGTTTGCAACACAGGCGACGAAGAGAGCATAATCAACTCAATGCGCTTTATAAACTGGCTCTATACAGATGAAGCCACAGAGCTTCTTTCATGGGGCAAGGAAGGCGAGACCTATGAAATTAAGGATGGAAAGCGAGTGTTTATCCTTCCGTCTGACGGCTCATCTATACAGACGGCATACGGTATGAGGACAATCGGTGCATATCTGCGTATTGATCCGAAATCTGTAGACGTGGCATATTCGGACGAACAGGCTTCCGTAACGGACTTTATCCTTGAAAATACTCATCCAGAGCTTGATCCGACAATATATATCAGTTTTACATCTGAGGAAAAAGAGAAAATTGCTGATCTCAATACATCAATCAGTACTTTTGTTCAGGAGAATTTAGCAAAGTTCATTCTCGGTCAGCGCCCGCTCTCAGAGTGGGAAAGCTTCCGCACAGAGCTTTTAGAGCTCCCGATAGATGAGCTTTTAGCAGTTTATGAAAGCGCATACGAAAGCTACAAATAATTAAAACACGGATATCGGGCAATAACTTTTTTGTCATTGCCCGATAAAATTTTATAAAAAGCAAAGCGGAATGAAAAAGAAAGTTCTGTAAAAAAGGATTGATGTAAAATGAATATAAATGAAATGATTTCCACGCTTTTTAGCTGCAGTTTGCCGAAAAATATAGAAGAGGTTGAATTTACCGGCGTATATGTAAAATACGATGGGAAAGACGCTGTTGTCGGCGGTGATACAATTCCTGCAAAGTGCCGTGCATACACGCTTCTTGCAAAAGGGGTTTCAGAGGGAAAGAAAAGCTTTGAAATTTCCGAGAAGCCATCGTTTAAAACGCTTGGCGCGATGCTTGATATGTCGCGCGGCGGCGTTATGCGCGCTGAGTCTGTAAAGAAGTATATACAATATCTTGCTGCCCACGGCTATAATATGCTCATGCTCTATACCGAGGACACCTATGAGGTAAAGGAATACCCCTATCTCGGTTATCAGCGCGGAAGATATACAATGGAAGAACTGCGGGATATAGACGATTTTGCTGCGTCTTTAGGTATTGAGGTCATTCCGTGCATACAGACGCTCGGACATATGGAGCAGTTTCTTCGTTATCCGATAAACGATAACATTGCCGAAAACGCGCGTGTTCTCCTTGTCGGTGAGGAAAAGACCTATGAATTCATAGAGTGCTGTATAAAAACAATGCGTCAGGCATTCCGCTCAAAGCGTATTCATATCGGGTGCGATGAAACAGTGGGGCTCGGTCTTGGTCAGTATCTTGTGAAACACGGAATGCGTGACCGTTTTGAAATATTCTCCGAACATCTTGAACGTGTGACAGAATTGTGCAGAAAATATGATTTCCACCCTATGATGTGGAGTGATATGTATTTTTCGCTTGTTGAAAAGAGCAAGGAAGAGGACTATATGCCTCATGTTGTTGTGCCGCAGTATGCTATAGACGCAATGCCGGATGCAGATATGGTTTTCTGGGATTACTATCATACAAACAATGAGTTCTACAAAATAAACATCGAAAAGCATAAGAAATTTAACCGTCCGGTTGTTTTCGGCGGCGGTATTTGGACATGGGACGGTTTCGTGCCGAACTACGACCATACCTATAACACTATGAAGCCGGCAATGGAGGAGTGTCTGCGTGGTAACGTGCCGGAGGTTGTCGTTACAATATGGTCAAACGATGGCTGCGAGACAAGTCACATGCTCGCAATTCCACAGCTTTCTCTTTTCTCTGAATATTGCTGGAAGGGTGAGAAGTGCACGA
>JAFSIZ010000194.1 GCA_017439555.1 Oscillospiraceae bacterium
CGAAGTGATCCGGAAGCTGCGAATTACCTTGAATACATATTTGATTTTGCATATGAAGACATTCTTATTCCGGGAAGAGCGAATAAGGTAAAGGGCATAAGGTTTTCCTTTGATGGAAATGCACCGGTTGACCCGAAGAGAAACAGAGTATCTCTTGTTGTTCAGCCTCCGAAATCGAAGCAGGCAACGGCGGGGGATAACCACGGAATGATAATTGCCGAGTCGGGGAAGATGTATGAATTTACCGGCTGGACAGCAGCGGAAAACACCGAGGTTCTCGGTGATATGTGGAATACAATTGCATTTTTCAATCTTGGAGAAGACGGAAAAACCTATACGGAATTTTACGGACAGAGCATTAAGCCGTGGGACGGAAAGAGCGGAAACCAGCCGTGGCAGATGTTTAACACCTTCCCGGTAATTATTGACAGCTCTGTTTACAATAACGTGTATATGCGCCCCGTAATGCAGTCGGTAAGTGGAACGAAGATCGGAGACATCGTTGCGACGGAGTTCTCCGTCCACGAGGTTGTGTATGACAGTATGGAATTGTCGGCAAGTAAGACGGAGATTGAGGCAAGCGAGATAACCACGCTTTCCGCAAAGCATTTTTCAAATACGGGTAATGCGATAAAGCAGATTTCAAATAAAAAGCCGGTTGATGCAGTTGTTCCTGTAACATATGAAAGCGACAATACAGATGTTGTCCGCGTTATGGATGATAACGGAACGATAATCGGTGTCAGCGACGGTACGGCAACGATAACCGCAACGGCAACAATTTGCGGAGTTACGGTTTCTGAAGATATCGAAATAAAAGTATCCGGAGGAACCCGTCCCGAGTTTATAGGAAGTATGGAGCTTGCAATACAGGGAGAGAGTATTTATCCCGCATCTTATGCAACCACAGTTCTCACTGTAAAAAACGAGAACGGCGAGGCGATGACGCTTGAAGCGGACGAGCTGACGTATGAAAGTTCGGATACCGAGGTTGCAACGGTTACCTCCAACGGCGTTATCCGCGCGAAGACTGCGGGAGAAGCCACCATTACGGTAAAGGCAAAGCGCTTTGGTCTTGAAAAAACGGCAACGGCGCAAATCACCGTTTTGCCGCTTCCGCAGGAAGAAAATTTCCCTGAGGTAATCGGTGCATACTTCACGACTGACCATACATATGTCGGAGGGGAAAACAGCATTGTTGTTACAGACCTTACGGGTAGAAAACTCGGCGGTGGTGTAACGTATGCATATGAAATAGCCGATGAAAGTATTATTTCAGAAACGGGCGGCACATTTACGGGACATAAGATAGGAAGAACTACGGTTAAGGTCAGTGCAACGCTTGACGGTGTAACAAGAACTGCCGAGGTTCCGGCGGTTGTTGTTGGAAGTAACCTTCTTATCCGCAAGGGCGTCAACCATGGTGAGTTCGAAAACGGAATTTATCTCAATGACGGAAGCACTGATACCCAAAAGGACAGCTCCTTCTGGACAGGCGCACACACAGCTGCCCGAGGATTATTTACATATGAGCTTTCAAGAAATCAATTTTCGGGAATTTCAGGCGCACCGACTTCTCCGACCAATATTGTAAAGTTTACAATGCCGGACGGAGAAACGACAGATAAAATAAAGCTTGTACGTATTCAGGGAAGTGCAGACACATACAATGAAGCCGGCACAAAGCATACCGGAGTTGTAGTTGTCGATGAAAATAAGCTTTATGAATTTTCGGGATATATTAAGGCGGATAACACAAATCCGCTTCCCGAAAACGCCTGCGGCTCTCTTGCATATCTCAGCGGCAGCGGTTCTTCGGCAACAGAGCTTAAAGGCTATAAGGCTGCTCCGTGGGTAGGTAAAACCGGAGATCAGGACTGGACGAAGTTTAATGTTGCGCCGGTAGTTATGAACTGGCCGAGCGTAAAGATGTATGCTCTCCGTCCGGGATTTGAAGCTCTGACGGACGATCAGAATCACGGATATGAGCTTTATGTTGCCCATCTTTCACTGCATGAGGTAGTGTTTGACAGTATTGCGTTTTCTGCAAGCGGTGACTTTTCTAAGGCAAAAACGTATGACACGTTTGCAACAACGGCAACGCTTCTCTCCAATACCGGTGCAGAAATCGCTGTCGGAAACGTGAATGTCCCAATCAAGATAACTTACATATCGGATGATGAAAGCATTGCGAGAATATCCGAGGACGGCGTTATCACTGCAGTAAGCGACGGTAAAACCTATGTGCGTGCATGCGCGACCGTGTTGGGAGTTTCGCAGGAAGCAAAAATAGAGGTATCATTCCAAGGTCTTGAAGTAATGTTCGACCATGTTGATGTATCCGTTGATACAGAACTGAATGTGGGAGACACGGTACAGATAGATGCTGTGCTGAGAAATACGGATAACACCCAGTTTACCGGAGACGCGGAGATCTATTTTGAAAGCTCTGATACAGCAGTTGCGAGAGTATCGCAGGACGGCGTATTAACTGCTGCAAAATCAGGTGTCGCAGACATCAACGTTTACGGAATTCTCGGCAGCCGCCGTGTAAAGACGACGGTTTCAGTTACAGTCAATGATACAACTCCGCTTAAAACGGTAACGATATCAGGGGCGGATACTGTGGAGAAGGGCTTTGCGATAAAGCTTTCCGTCGATGCGCTACACGAAAGTGGAAGTGCGGCTGATATGTCTTCCGCCGACGTGAAGTTTGAGCTTACACCCGATGTTGATGAGAGTATTCTCTCGGTCAGCGAGGACGGAACAGTAACGGGTAAGGCGATTGGTGAAGCTTCGGTTATCGCAACGGTTACGGCGAAAAACGGAAGCAGCAAAACGAGTGAGCCGTTCCTTGTTACGGTAGCCCCTCAATCGCCGCAGAGTAAGGTGTTTGATTTCACCAAATATCCGCTCAATACATCTGTTTTAAATCAGACAATTGAAAATGACGGATTTGAAATTAACCGAGATCTGAGCTCGCCGGGCATCCTTTCCGGAGTGCTCAACTCGTGCCGTTATCTTGCGTTCGGTATAAGCTCAGTAGTTTCGGCTACAGGCAACACGAAGAATGCTGACACCGTGCTTGATATAAAGATAGATTATGACGGTTGGTATGAAATAGACTTTAAGGGAGCACTGAACCACAGCGGCGCCGGCCTTGCGTATATCTATATGGACGGTGTATATCTTGGAGAATATCGCTTCTACGACCCCGTAGATCAGGCAGATGTTCCTGCGGTAAGCTTAAATACCATTTATCTTGATGCAAGGGTACATCAGCTTACGATTCGCTCGATTACATCGGGCGATCCGGCAAATGCATCACATACAAGGAGCCATACAGTTTCAGGGATTACGTTCAGATATCTTGATGAAATACCTGAACTTTGCGACCCTGTGATTACGGCTGAAAGATATGAGCTTGCTGTTGGTGAAAGTGTTGACCTTGCTGTTGAGGTGCCTCTGTCAAATGGAAGAGTGCACAGCTTCGGCAAGCGTCACGGAGAAAAAGTTGATACTGAATCAAACCTTAGCATAGCAAGTGAGCCTTCATCTGTTGTTGAGTATAAGGACGGAAGAATTACAGCAAAGGCTCAGGGGCAAGCAACAATTACTGCAAATGCGCTTGTCTATAAAAAAACGTCTCAGAGCACGGCTGATATTACTGTAACCGATGAAAAGCTTACAAGAGTTGAAAATCTCAGTGCCTCGGAAATCTCGCTCTACGTCGGTGACTGCGCAGACATAGAACTCCGCGCATTTGTTGAGGGTTCAAAAACTCCCGAAAGAGAAATTGCGGTAGAAAATCTCAAATTTTCATATGAGCTTCTCGGCGACAATGTTGCAGATGTTGCAGGCGGCAGGATTACGGCAACAGCAGTAGGCAGTGCAACGCTTGCGGTAACGGCAAAGCTTGGCGACGCAGATCCCGTCACCTCGTATATCCCGGTTACCGTGCTTGCTGACGGCTTTGCCTCTGCAACGCTCGGTGCTGTCACTCAGGTTATAAAATACGGCGGTGAGGGTACAGATATCTTCATAAAGGCATACGACAACTTTGGTAAGGAAGTTGATTCCTCCGCAGCGGAAATTGTTTATACCGTAGTAAGTGATGGTGATATTATCTCCGTTGATGAAAAAGGTAGAGTGCTTCCTGTTGCCGAGGGTGTTGCCGAGGTATATGCAACCGTAACTATTGGCGATATTACGCATACAACAAATAAGCTTTCGCTTTCTGTGCGTACCGGTAAGGTGGGCTCTACGTATTACACACCGGAGCGCGTTGCAGCAGCCCGTGAAAATATACAAAAATATGCCTGGGCGAAGGCTGAAGCAAAAGCGGTGATAGAAAAAGCAGATAAATATCTGCAGAATGTTGAATACATCTATAATATGATAACGAACCACACAATTCCGAGGTCTGTTTATCTCGAAGAGGTGGATGCATTAGTCAACGGATTGTGTATGTATTGCGGAACTGACCTTTACCATGAGTATGGCGGCAAAAACAGCTGGAACGTTGACGGTATTCAAAAGCCATGGAAGGTACAGTGCGCTGAGTGTAAACGTTACTTCCCGTCAAATGATTTCGGAAGCTTCTATGAGCTCGGTCTTGATGAGCACGGAGAATTCAACCGTACTCTTGCCCTTGAAAACAACGGTATACTCTGCGGCAGAGGCGAGAGAAACGAAGACGGCGAATATGTAGTGTTTGAAGAATACGCCGACAATCCTTACGGCTACGGCGATATGAAGGGTAATCTCTGGAATGAAGGCTTCAATGAGCTTCGCACATCGGGCATTGATCCTTGGAAGAAAATTCCGATAACACAGGGATGGATATCCGAAGAGGCGGCAGAAAAGGAAGGCATCGGCAATTTCTGGGGCGTCGATGACGGTCTCGGATATGATACCGGACGTACTCATTCCAACGGAGTTAAGGAAATACACAGATATATTGCGCTGTTTAATTACATGGGAATATGGTATTGTCACGGGGCATACGATCAGCCTTTGGTTTACGCATCCCTTACTTCTTTCCGTGATGCATATCTCTACACCGGAGAAAAGAAGTACGGTATTGCCGGTGCGATAATACTCGACCGTGTTGCAGACCTTTATCCGGACTTCAACTACGGTGTTGACTGTGAAAATCTTGTCACATCAGGTAACGGAAGAGGTAAGATAAGCGGATACATCCACGAAAACTTTGTAAACCGTCCGTTTACAACGGGATACGATGCTTTCTTTGACTGCTATGATGAGCCGCAGGTTATAGAGTTCCTCTCACGTTATGCGGAAAAATGGAACCTTGACAATAAAAAGACAAACGGAGAGCTTATCCGCCAGAATGCCGAGGAAAACATCCTTATGGAAACCTATTATGCCACGGCGCGAGGATGGATACGCGGAAACTTCGGAATGAAACAGGAAACGGTTACAAAGGCGGCAACTATTCTTGACCGTGAACCTGAAACCTCGGAAATGATAGACTTCGTTATGAGAAGCGGTATACTGGTCGAAGGCTTGTGTACGGGCTGTAATCTTTATAGTGGTATAATGAACGATATCGACCGCGACGGCAGTGGCAATGAAGGATCTCTTTCATATAACGGTATTTTCGCAGGCTCCTTTGTTGAGGTCATAAACACGCTTTCATATTACGGTAAGATTAAAGGAAAATATGACCTTATAAACAACCCCAAGGTTATAGCATCTCTCACACTTGGAGCAGATACAATCCTTGCAGGAATACGCCATGCCAATATAGGTGATATGAGTTCTGGCTTTGGAGTCCCGAGCTTCAACTCTTATCAGACAAACTGGTTGCTTGGTATGAAGGAGACAGATAATCCGCTGTTTGCGCAGCTGCTCTATTTCGCAAACGGAAATTCGGCAAAGGGGATACGTTATGATATTTTTACAAAAAATCCCTTCTCTCCGGAAAGTGAAATAAAGTCCATCATTGAGACGTACGGAGAGCTTGACCTGTCCAAGAGCGATATTGCCACAGGCTACGGCTTTGCAGCTTTACGTGACGGTGTTTTGTATAACGACGTTACATTGGCTACGCGGGAAAACACTATGCGCGACTGGTGGATGTTCTTTGGTGTTGGCAAGTCGACCACACACAAGCACATGGATGCACTTAACTTGGGTATTGATGCATTCGGTCTTAATATGGCTCCTGACCATGGCTACGGCGGCAGCGGTGGTACTGCAAATCAGGGTAATAATACTGAATACTGGTTTGAAGGAACTCCGTCGCATAATACGGTTATGGTAAACGATACTCAACAGACAAGATATGGTTATTCATTCCCGTTGCATTTTGACGATGCCGGAAATGTTAAGGTTATGGATGTTGATGCGGCACAGGTTTACCCGGACGTTACCGATATATACCGCAGGACGGTAGTTTCGGTTGATATTGACGACACGGTTTCGTATGCACTTGATTTCTTCCGCATTAAGGGAGGGGATGAGCACCTTTACAGCTTCCACAGCCAGTCTGAAGAATCAACCGTCAGCGGTGTTGACCTTGTCAGACAGCCGCAGGGATCATATGCAGGTATTGATGTGAAACCGGCAGATATATTCTATACGGGTACAGACGGATTCAACATGCTTAAAAATGTAGAGCGTGCAGTTTATCCGGAAAAGAAGGAGTTTTCAATCGACTTTAAGATTACGGATTACCAAAAGGTTCTTTCTAAAAACAAAAACCTTCATTTAAAGCTGACACAGCTTAATGACTTTAATGTTTCTGAGGTTGTACGTGCAGATGGCTTCTGTATCGAAGAAGCAAGAAATCCGGAAACAACGGATTATCTGCTTGTCCGCAGAAGCGGTAAGAACCTTGACACACTCTTTACATCAGTTATTGAACCGTATGAGGATGAAAGCAAGATTATATCGCTTGAAAGAGTTCCTGTTGCTCGCAAGGACGGCAAAGATATACTTGAAAGCGATGCAGTTGCGGCGGTTAAGGTGGTGCTTGCAAACGGTAGATGCGACTATGTCGTATACTCCGCAAGAAACGATGTTGAGTATAGAGTTGACGACCTGTTTGACTTTACCGGATTTGTAGGTGTTTACAGCATAGACGCAAACAGTAAGAAGGTTGTAGGAACTTACATAAATGACGGTACGAAGATAGGAGATACAACACAGCCTCGTGCCGCCGTATCGGGTGAGGTTGTAAACTTTACCGATTACTTAAACGATGACGAAGGTGAACCGATCCTTGATAACTATCTTGAAATAACGGCGCCCGATGATGTAGAGCCTCAGAGTCTTATAGGTCGAATGATTCTTATTGACAATGACGGTTCACAGAACGCTGCATACGTAATCAGGTCTGCAAAGCGAGAGGGTAATAACATTGTTCTCGGTACGGGAGATGTAAACTTCTTCAGATCGCTTTCAGAGGATGAAGAGTCCTTTGTATGGAATATTGCAAGAGGACAAGGCTACGAGATACCAATGTCAACATTAACCTCTGCCGCACCGAAAATTTCCGTAACGGGAACACATACTGCAACAGTCGGAAGCGCGACGAACATACCGATTAACGTCGAAAGCGATGAGGCTTACACACTTGTCGGAGCAACGCTTCCGGGCGGTATGCGCATAGAAAACGATATGCTGGTATGGAAGCCGTCGGCATCGCAGATTGGAAACAACCATGTTGCAGTAACGGTGAAAAGCGGCATACTTTCCGATACTGTTCACTTTACTGTTCACGTCTACGGTTCTACCACAGGAGCGGAAGCAGGGAATAACAGCGCAGGATCAAATGAATCTAACGGCACATCGTCCGGCGGCGGTGCCGGTGGCGGAGGTGCCGCACCTGCACCTGATACCGGCGATGATACTAATATCCCGACAGATAGTGAAGACTCCTATGGGGGTGAGGGTGTTCCTGACATCCATTCAAAAGGATTCACCGACCTTGCTTCTCACCCATGGGCAATTGATGCAATCAATGAGCTTGCCGAAGAGGGGATTATAAAGGGCACATCTGACACTACATTCTCCCCGGCAAGTAACATAACACGTGCAGATTTTGCACTGCTTCTTGTCCGTGCGTTTAAGCTTTCGTCTGACAATACTGAAAACTTCGCAGATGTAGTAGAGTCGGATTACTTCGCAGCAGAGCTCGCAATAGCCAGAAATTGTGGCATTGTCGGTGGAATAGGCGATAACAAGTACGCGCCGAGAAATCATATCACTCGTCAGGATATGATGGTAATCGTCTACCGTGCGTTGCAAATCCTCGGAAAATTGCCTTCTCCTCGAGGGAAAGGAGGGCCGCTTGCAGTGGATGAGGTGAAAACAATTTACCATGACTTTGACACAGTTGCAGAGTATGCAAAGGAAGCAGTAGCTTTCCTTATCTCAGAGGGGCTTGTAAACGGCAAGAGCGGCAATATCGCACCAACTGATTATACAACACGCGCAGAAGTTGCGGTGCTAATCAAGCGTATTTTGGATTATATTGCGCAATAGTGCAATGCTGTGGGGCGGATGCCTGCATCCGCCCATTGCATTTAAAACGATACGATATGGGTATCGCACTCTACAGCATACTGAATCCTGCATCAGCAACTATGCAGAAATGCATTTGCACATAAAAACGAATGGAGGAAATTAAAATGAAAAGATTATCAGCACTCATACTCGCGACTATTATGTTGCTTTCACTCTGTGCTTGTTCGGGCAAGATTCAAAATGAAGCAGCAAACACGGATCCCCTGACACGCAATGATGTGATTCAGGTTGTTATCGGCTCGCACGCAAGCTGGCCGTATCGCGAGGACTGGAAGGTATGGGAATATATCGAAGAAGGCTGCGGCGCAACGCTTGATGTAATCGCATACCCGTCATCTGAGGCAGGAACAAAAGTAAACCTCATGTTTGCCGCTCCTGATACACTTCCGGATGTATTGTACGGTTCTTGGAAGCCGGGCAGTGACAAGCATATTCTTTCCGGTGCAATGATTGCACTTGATGATATGAAGGAATATATGCCGAACTACAATGCCTGGATGGACTCTCTGTCTGAAGAAGAATATTCAAAGCTCGTTGCTCCGCGCAAAGGATATGACGGGAAAATTTACTACACACCGGTTGAGGGGCGTGAAAAGTCTCAGAATGTACGTTCGTGGCTTTATAGAAAGGATGTATTTGAAAAACACGGTCTTGAAGCCCCGACTACTTACGATGAGCTTTACGAGGTCTGCAAAAAGCTTAAGGAGCTCTATCCTGAGTCATATCCGATGTGTGTGCGCAGCGGAACCAAGACGTTTGAAACCTCGGGAGCATCTTGGAAGCCGTATTGGGAGCCCTGTTTCTATTACGACTTTAATTCGGGAGAATGGTCATACGGTATGAGCGAGGATTTGATGCTCCAAATTCTTACATTTTATAAGAAGTTGATGGATGAACAGCTTATAAATCCTGACTTTATGACAATCAGCAATGCAAGCTGGCAGGAGCTCATAACAACCAATCGAGGCTTCATTATGCCGGAGTATCAGACGAGAATAGACTTCTTTAACGGTCTTGCACGTGTCCAGAATCCGGAATTTGACTTGCACGCAATGGTTCCGCCGATAGCGCGTGAGGGCGGAGTTGCTATGGTAAATAAATTCAATGAGGACCCGGTAGGGCTTCAGATTCCGAATAATCTTGTAGATAAGAGAATTGCAAATGCAGCGAAGTTTGTAGACTGGTTCTATACAGATGAAGCGCTCGAACTCGTTTCATGGGGTAAGGAAGGCGAAACCTATGAGATGGTTGATGGCAAGAAGCAGTATATAACAGATGAAACCAAAGCTCAGGCAAATACTCTTTACGGCTTCGGAACATATGGAACATTCACACGTATGGATCCCGAGGCGGTGTTTGCTTTTGAATCTGCTGATATAGCAGAAACCCGTGATATGGTGCTTGAGCATACAATGCCTTATATGAATCCTTACTGGTGGATGTCATACAATGAGGAAGAGTATGACGTCAAGGAGGAATATGAAACTGCAATAAACACTTATGCAAATGAGATGGTTGCAAAATTCCTCCTCGGTCAGGAACCTCTCTCAAAGTTTGATGAATTTACTGAAACTTTGAACGAAATGGGCTTGGGTAAGCTCCTTGCAGTTTATGAAAGTGCATATAACAGAGTAAAATAAAGACAGTGTCAATAAGGGGCGGCTTAATCGCCGCCCCTTATTATGAAAGGAACAGAAGATGTCGTATATAAAAAAAGATACAGTATTATGCGGCGTAAAAGTCGGAGAACATTCGTTTGATGCAGACAAAATGACAGACGAGCTTTATGAGCGTGTTGTAAAAAGAGGATGTAATTTTGTGTACATTAGAACGAAAATAGGAGAGCTACAGCCGAGAGAGGACTTTATCAAGTGGGCAAGGTTTTTGACTGAAAATAAGGTGTATTTCCACTTCGGCACACATCGTCCGCCGTCAGACAGTGTGGAGCAGTTCGATTCGGAGCTTGTTGAGAAAATAAAAAAGATAGCAGGAGAGTATTTCCTCGGTGATGCTATAAGTGAACCGGGCACTGCAATGGCGTGTAATTTTTCAGGCTACTATCCTCCGTCAGGATATCTGAAAAAACAGCCTTCAGCAGACTGTGCTGACATGAAGCAGGCGCATGACAGATATGTAGAGAAGGTCAGAAAATACGTTGTCATAAACAAAGAAATCGGTATGCCAAACATTCTTAATATTGAGGCAACCGCGCTTTCAAAATATAATATCGAAGCCGGAATAAACTTGCCAATACTTGAAATGATGAACGGGAATCCCGACAATCTCGTTCCTTTCATACGCGGAGCGAGTCGTGCATATGGCCTTGATAAATGGGGAACGCTCATTGCCCACGAGTGGTATGGCGGAAGAAGACACTTTGATATGCTTAAAAGAAAACGGCTTGAACTTGCATACAAGTTTGCTTATATGCAAGGATCAAATATGATAGTGATGGAAAGCGGAGATGAAGCCGTTAATTCTTATGACACGCACCTTACAGCAGATTCCGAAATATGCAAGGATTACAGAGACGTACTTGCAAATACGGTCAAATTCGTAAAAGAAGATATACGTCCTAAAGGCGGACCCAAGGTAAAGCTTGCGTTTGTTTCAGGCAGATACGATGCTTGGGGGGGATTTTGCGGAAGCTCATTATGGGATCAGTTTCACCGTGAAGAATGGGCACACGGCGACGCGGAACACTCATGGCGTATTCTCGATGAGCTCGGTACACGCCGTAAGTGGGCAGATGTTGAAAATTTTGGAGATTACGATTTTTCAGCGCTTCCTGCATACGGAGCATATGATGTGGTGCCGATAGAAGAAGATACCGATGCGCTATGCCGCTATGAGTATCTTATTTTCGTTGGTTGGAACAGTATGACTGATGAGGATATGGATAAGCTTTCGGAATATGTAAGACGCGGTGGAAAGCTTCTTATGACAGCGGCGCATCTGAATTACAACACAAAAAGAGACGCTGCATTTGATATGCCGCCTGAGGAAAAAATGAAAGAGCTTTTCGGCTGCAGATTCACAGGTAAAACAGTGAGAACCAACAGCGGAACGAAATTTGCAAAGGATTCTAAAAATAGCGAAATTCTTTATCCGGTATCTGAAGATTTGATGTGTGATCCACAGTTCAGTGCAGGATATGCCGAATATGCAGAGGTTGAGCTTTGTGGAGGAGTAGCTTCAGGTGTTTTAAGTGACAGCTTCTGGAAAGAGGGAAATGAAACCGCCGTTTCTGTTGTAGAAAACAAGCTTGGCAAAGGTACGGCAACGCTCGTAACGAGCATAAATTATCCGGGAAACACAGCTGTTTATCCGTTTTACAGAGCAATGGTCCGGGAGTTTGTCAGTGCTTCGGCAAGAAATTGTAAAATTAAAGTAATCGGAAGTGACAGGGTACGTTGGTCTGTGTACGATGGGGGTAAAGTGTATCTGCTTAACACTGATTATGACGTCCCTGCGGTTATAAAGTTAGTAGTTGGAGAAACGGAAGAAACGATAACTCTCGATTCTCTTGAACTAAAGAGTATACAGCTTTGAAGTTTGCTAATATAATGCTTTGGAAATGGAGGGGACATAATTACTATGAAACATATTATATATAGAAGAAATCCGCTTGGACACCGTCGTTTTAAATGGAAACAGCGTGATTTTGCACTTTCTACTTTTAATTGCATTGGTGAAGATGTTGAACTTTCAATACGAAACTGCAAAGAGGTCGGCTTCAATCTTGTTGAGGTGGGCTGGGGGCGGCGCGACAAGGTCTGGAAAACGGTTGAGGCGTGTGAAAAATACGGGGTTGACCTGATATTCCAGGATTTAACGCTTTTTAGTGGGATGATGCACAACCACGATGACCGTCCGGTTGATGATAATACTATTCGTAGAACTGTAAATAAGCTCAAAGAGAAAAAGCATACTATTGGATTTTTTGTATGGGATGAACCGTATTGTGATTATCTTTTTAAAGAAGCTCGACGTGAATCAGATATAATGCTTGAGAGCAATCCGGATGTGCTTTTGTTCTCAGTCTTTCCTCCGAGCTATAATCCGGGACCGACATGGGATAATGGAATGTACTACGAAGCTTTTGAGCAGTATATTAAAGAACTTGAACCGCCTGTTCTTTCGATGGATTATTATCCGATCGGCGATTATTGCGGACTTTATCCGGGGCTTGTGTATACAGATGAAAAACAGCTTGATGATTCTCCGATGTGGCTTGATCTTGCTGTTGCAAGAAATCTTGCGCGTAAATATGACCTGCCTTTATGGTTTTATTATCAGGCGTGCGGTGTATATAATACGGAAAAGCTGACATTTCCGATGGTGCGTATGATGATGTATGCCGGAGTACTTTATGGTGCAAAAGGGCTTCAAAGCTATACAGCAACAGGCGTTATACATGTGCCGAGCGACGGGAAACCTTATCCGACGAAGGAGACAGTCCTTATTGCAACAGGAGAAAAGGGCGAGTTTTTCAATGAGCAGAAGAAAATTCATAAGGAGTTCCGTATGCTCGGAAATACACTTATGGCACTTAAAAACCGTGCGGTATATCATAGTGAGGATCTATGCATTTACGGAAAGTACGGCGAGATTTACAAGGGTTTCAAGGACAACATTGCAAACAGTAAAATCCTTGCAGGACAGCTGCCGGTGCGCACTTCAGTTGGTGAGCTTTATGATGATTATGGGAATGAGTATTTGTTTGTTTTGAACCGTGATTTTGAAAAAGAGCTTTCTGCGGATATTCCGCTTTCTGGGAATTACAGTGTGTACGAAGTAAGTCGCAAGGATGGAAAACAGAGGCTCATATATGAAAATACAGAGAAACTGAACGTTTCGCTTCCTTGTGGTGATGCTGTTTTGTTCAGGTTGCAGCCGTCAGAAGCGGAAAAGTTTACAGTAGAGTATATGCTTGATGATTAAAAGAAGGGAAATTGATAAAATGGCAGAGAACTACATAATAGGATGGTCGGAAAAAGATATAACTCCCGACAAAAAAATAAGCCTTGCAGGGCAGTTTTATGAGCGTGTCTCAGAGTATGTAGAGACGCCGCTTACCGTGACGGCGATGGCTATAGGTTCCGGAAAAGAATATGTTATCTTCTGCTCTTGCGACCTTGTGGCAGTCAGCACCGTGCTTATGTCAGATGTCCGGGCACGAATAGCTTCGGAATGCAGTGAAATAAATACTGATGCAGTTATTATTTCTGCTACGCACACGCATACATCATACGAATATAGGAAACGCGGAAGTGAGGCTGTAACGGATTCGCTCAAAAAACTACGTGAATATATG
Organism: Oscillospiraceae bacterium; assembly: GCA_017439555.1. Classification (GTDB taxonomy): domain Bacteria; phylum Bacillota; class Clostridia; order Oscillospirales; family JAAYXM01; genus SIG480. The sequence goes on from JAFSIZ010000194.1 coordinate 13,874, forward strand.
CCGGACGGAGTTGAATACATTGACCGTGTTCCGCTTCCGGAAGATGTTATGTCTCCTGAGGATGCAGCAGATGTTATTGCGGAAAAGATTTCTGAGGCTTGTATTGAAGCATACAAGAATATGAAGCCGGCATCCTTTGCAAACCAGTTCGGACGTGTCGGCGGTGAAATGCTTGTAAGAAATACCGTTGACGAAATAAATAAGATGTTCAAATAAGAGCCGTGTAATACCTTTTTAGCTTCAAATATGCTGTTACACTAAATGCGAAAATCAGCATTTGGATAAAAATAAGAATCCCTGTAACTGTAATGGTTACAGGGATTTTACTTTGGAACTATGCTTGCGGCAATAATTAAGAACTTTTTGCTGCTTTTCTTTTTTGCGGTTCAACGCATTTTGAATCACTCGTAATTTTTCTGTGACACAAATTTGTTATAATGATTTTAGTTTTTGTGCAGTAAATGTTTGATTTAAATATTGATAGAATTTGGTTGCATTATGCTCTTATTGAAAGCTTTGACAAATCAAACTTGCCGAGAAGCTCTTCGCCGTTATATAATCGTTCAGCTTCTTCAACTGCAAACTTTCCCATTCTTCGGCAACCGTTGCTAACAGCTCCTGCAATGTGTGGGAAAAGAACCACATTCGGAAGCTTGCGGTATGGATGGTCAACCATTGAGGGTGCATCCTTTGTCACATCAAGCACTGCCGTAAATCTGTTTTTTGAAAGCTCCTCTATAAATGCAGCATCGTCTATAACATTTGGTCGGGCTGTGTTTATAATAACAGCGCCGTCTTTTATAAGATGCAGGTTTTCACGGTTGAACATATTATTGGTCTCGGGAATATCCGGTGTGTGGATGCTTATTACATCGCTTTCGGAAAGAAGTTTTTCAAACTCACATTTTTCTGCACCGAGATTTTTCATTTCTTCTGCCGAAACAAAGGGGTCATAAGCTAAGATATCAACTTCATAAGCTTTTAAAAGCTTTATAACACGTCGTCCGATATCTCCGACGCTCACAATACCGACTTTTATATCATAAAAGTCCTTTACTTTGCTTCGGTTTTCACTCCATAGTCCGTTTCTTATATCATTCGGAAGTGAAAACATTCCCTTGCAGGCAGAAACCGCCATTGCAACTGTCGATTCTGCAACTCCGTCGGCAAGAGCACCGTTTGCCGAGGATATAAAGAGATTTCTTTTTATAAACGCATCGGAAAGAAGGCCCTTTATTCCTCAGCCGGCGTGGATTATTCCGCGAAGAGCAGGACATAAGTGAATCATTTCATCATCTATCTTCGGTGAACCCCAGGCTGTTATGATAAGCTCTGAATCCTTTATAAAATCAAGCACATATTCACGGTCGTTATAGTCATTCCGATCATATACCGCAAGGCTTCCGAGCTTTGAAAGTCTCTCAAGATGTCCGGCAGAAAAAATCTTTTTTATATTATCCGATGTTGAAAAAACAACTATTTTTTTCATAGAAATATCCTTCCAATCAGTATACCCCATATTTTAGCGTCAAAATATGGGGTATATATTTTTATTATTTTACGCGGACAACATATATGCGATCGAGGAAGATTTCTCCCTTTTCACCCTTTTTGCCGCCATACATTTCACCGCAAAGCTTGATGCGTGCGTGAATGTCATATTCCTCTGCAGGGAATACAAGCGAAAGGGCGCTTAAGTCAAAGGATATCTCGTGAGGACCGAAAAGATTGAAGGTATAGTCTGAATCCGTTGTTGTTCCGCGAATTCCGCGAAGGCTGTAGAGCGCATACTCGTCTGCCTTGATATCTTCGAGGAAATACATACTGCGATAGAACGGATTTGCGTCTCTCCAACAGGTTGTGCGCTTGATTTCAAGAAGCAATGGAATAAGCGGATCACCGTCTTTTTTGCTGAATTCATACTGGTGACGGAGCTTGTTTATAATATTTGCATATTCAAAGTGGAGAGCGCGGCCGCCGATTGCATCCGAATCATCAATAATTTCTGCGCCTTGTCCTGCCAGTGTCGGATAACCGCCTTCCTCGTCCATACAATGCATCAGAGGAACGATAAACTCATAAACATCCTCGGGGTTAATGTGCGAAAGCTCCTTCGGAAGCGGAAGCTTTTCGGAAGCTTCTCGGTTAAGGTGCATTGTTTTTCTTCCGCATTTGAGAAGTCTCTGTACCGGCTCGCATTCCTCTTCATAGACAACAAGCTTTTCAAGAATATCATAGACCTCCAAAGCTCTGTCAGCAGCCTCGGCACGGGATAAATCAAAGGTCTTGCCTTCCTTTTTGGCAAGGCGGATAAAGTCGTCGTGGCGTATGGCGATTGTTTTATCGAGGTCTGCACGGAGAATCTTTACACGGTTGGTGAATACTTCAGAATCCTTGACAGCATCAAGAGCCTTTTCGAGATATTCGTTGCCGAGAAGAACGGTATCAAGGTCAATATAGTTATTCTGGCTTGTCGGGAAGTGAAGAACTGCACGTACTCCATATTTATATGCGGCATCACGGAGCATATACAGATACTTTTTAACGTATTCGCCGGCGTCTCCGTAATATTTGAATATGAAATCATCAAGCAAATCGGCAAAGCAGACATCGGGATTTTCCATCATTTTTGCCATCAGCCAATTCTGCATTGTCCACATTCCGTTTTCAACATCCTCGTGGGTTTCGATATAAACACCCTTAACTCCGTTTTCTGCATACACCTTGAAGTTTTCCTCAATGTTGAAGAGCATCGGAAGAGGATAATAGGGGTACTGATACATATAATAGTCCCATACAAGAAGTGTTGCATCGTTCTTTCTTGAAAGCTCGCCCCACTCAACAACGTTTTTCTTTTGCTCCGTGTTGTGGGGGTGGTTTAAGTTGTGAACAATATCGGTATAAACGTCTGCAAGGCGGATGAGAACATTCTTCTCAGGGCAGGTTCCGTCCTTGGGTTTATCGCGGTAGCGCGAATATGCAAGGGTTTCAATCATTGCATCGGGATGCACCTTATAAACGTTTCGTGCAACCTTGTTTACCATCTTGAGTATATGCCCGAGCATTCCCGATTCTGCAACCGACTTTTTGCACTTTTCGCAACCGCAGTGGCCGCCGCAATCGGCAAGAGAAAGTGAATAGAAGGTAGCTCTGCTGATACATAGCTTTTCCGCCATTTCGTTATCTTTGTCAATTGCCTCAATAACGAGTCTTGAAAGCTCTGCAATCATCTCATCGTTGCAGAAGCAGAGCTGACCGTCGGAAAGATATTCCTTGAATTTATCATCCCAGGCAAACCAGTCGGGATGTTCCTCGAAATATGTTTCGGGGTTTATGTACATCGGAAGAGTGTGAACGTGATGAGGGCCTCCGCCATAGAAAAATCCGCCGTAGTTCTGCGCCGTTTCAAGCGCCCAACCGGTAACGATTTCCTTATAGGGATTTCCGCTCTGTCTTGTTCTTGCGATAAATCGGAGGTCGCGCTTACAATGACGTGTGGAAAGCTGACGAAGCTTGAATTTAGGCTCACCTGAAAGCTCAAAATTGTAGGGGATGGAAAATTCATCCACGCTTGGAACATATTCCTCCCATTCGTTCCACCATCTTATGCCGAGAACATCCTCGAGAAGATGGAAAGCACCGTAGATAAGACCGCGCTCAATAGGCGTTCTGCCACCGCTTATAACGAGATTTCCGTCCTTTGCCTTTATAAACCACTGCTCCTCACCTGTGCAGATGGGAAAGCTTTCTTTTGCATATTCGGTGTGACCGACATAAATTGCATTGCCTGAAAATGAGCCTTCACTTACAATGTCAAATTCTGCACCCGTTGCCTTTTTGAAGTAATCGCAAAGCTCCTTGGCTGCAGTTTTTTCAACTTTGGAGGGGTTTTCGGGTATTGCTATCGGAAGGAAGGCTTTGCCGTCCTTTGCTATCATAATAATATTATTCATACTTTTTTCTCCTTTGATATTTTTTATTCACCGAGGGAAAAGCCCCAGGTTCTTTGCCACGTTTTTTCCTCGCCCGGCAAAAGGTCAATACCGACAAAGATTTCAGGGCAAAGCGTATAGTAATCGCTCCACACGGAAACGCGAACGGGAGTGAAATCAATCTTTCCGTAGCAGGAAGCCTTTCCGCTTTTTGATTTCATAATCCAGGCATAGTCATCGCAGTACTTTCCGTTTTGCTTATGATCAAAATAGCAGGTTCTTTCGGGATGGCGCAAAAAGGTGAAATGACCGTTTTCAAAAACCATAGCGTTATTGCAAAAGCCTTCCGGAGCATCAACGGCGAAAACCTCAAGAACATAATCGGGCGAGATTTCCATACCCGGAAGACTTAAGAAATTGTGGCAGAATTCACGGGTGTGAATTTCCTTTTCTCCGATATTTTTAAATGTCACATTCTCTTTTATTTC
>JAFSIZ010000195.1 GCA_017439555.1 Oscillospiraceae bacterium
ATGAACTGGAACGGCAAGAAGATTGTTGATATAAGCCGTGAATTCCTCAATTCCAACGGTGCCGAGAAGCATATTGACATTGAAACTGCAAAGCCGAATATCCGTGAGCAGGAAATTACCGGCGGTTTTGCTGAAAATTATATGAGAATCGCAGGAGATCTCAATATCTGCTCAAAGCGTGGGCTTTCAGAGCGCTTTGACTCAACAATCGGTGCAGGAACAGTTCTTATGCCGTTTGGCGGAAAGAATCAGCTCACTCCGATTCAGGCTATGGTTCAGAAGATTTCCGTTGAGAAGAAGCATACCGACGATTGCTCATTTATGTCCTGGGGATATAACCCGTTCCTCACAGAACAGAGCCCATATCACGGCGCATATATGGCTGTTGTCGAGTCTGTATGCAAGCTTATCGCAACAGGTGCAGACTTCAATGATGTATATCTCACATTCCAGGAATATTTCGAAAAATTAGGAAAAGATTCAAAGCGTTGGGGTAAGCCTCTTGCGGCACTTCTCGGTGCTTTCAAGGCGCAGAAGGAGCTTTCTATCGGCTCAATCGGCGGTAAGGACTCGATGAGTGGTTCATTTGAAAATCTCGATGTTCCGCCAACACTTGTTTCCTTTGCTGTAACAACCGGAAAGGTTTCGGATGTTCTTTCTCCGGAGCTTAAGAAGGCAGGCAATAAGCTTGTTGTAATCTCTCCTGAATATGATGAAAACAACCTCCCGAAAACAGAGTCACTTCTCGCTGTATTCGATAAGGTAACAGCTCTTATGAGAAGCGGAAAGGCTGTCGCTTGCTATACTCCGGGTATCGGCGGTATTGCCGAAGCTGTTATGAAAATGGCATTCGGTAACGGGCTCGGTGTTAAGTTTGAAAATGATGTAACTGTTGAAAAGCTCTTTAAATACAGCTATGCTTCATTTGTTCTCGAGGTTTCTGAGGATGTTGCAGATGCGGAAGTTCTCGGTGTTGTAACAGATGATAATAAGCTCACGCTTGCATCGGAAAGCATATGCCTCACAGAACTCCTCGGAGTTTATGAAGATAAGCTTGAGAGTGTATACAGCTGCAACATCGAAGACCGCAAGGGACCGATGGAGAACTTTGAGTTTGTCGCGACAGAGCGCAAGGCTCCCGCAATCAAGGTTGCAAAGCCGAAGGTTCTCATTCCGGCATTCCCGGGAACAAACTGTGAATACGATTCGGCAAAAGCTATGCGCGATGCAGGTGCAGACCCCGAAATCATTGTCATTCAGAATCTCACTTCCGACGGAATACGCGCAAGTGTTGATAAATTTGCAAATGCGCTCAAATCCGCACAGATGGTATTCATCCCCGGTGGATTCTCGGGCGGCGACGAGCCTGACGGAAGTGGTAAGTTCATAACTGCATTCTTCCGCAATGCGGCTGTCAAGGAAGGCGTACATGATCTCCTCAATAACCGCGACGGTCTTATGTGCGGTATCTGCAACGGCTTCCAGGCTCTTATAAAGCTCGGTCTTGTTCCGTATGGCAAAATCATCGACACTGATGAAAATTGCCCGACACTCACATTCAACACCATTGCACGTCACCAGTCGCGCATTGTGAGAACAAGAATTGCTTCCAACAAATCTCCGTGGCTTGCGCTTACGAATGTCGGTGATGTCTATACTGTTCCGATATCTCACGGCGAAGGTCGTTTTCTTGCAGATGAAAAGCTTATTCGCGAGCTTGCCGCAAACGGTCAGATTGCAACACAGTATGTCGATTTTGACGGCAATGCAACGAGTGATGTTCACTTCAATCCGAATGATTCGATGTTCGCAATTGAAGGTATCACTTCTCCGGACGGCAGAGTCTTCGGTAAGATGGGACATAGCGAACGTAAAGGCAACGGGCTTTACAAGAACGTTCCGGGTAATTATGATATCCGTATGTTCGAGTCTGCGGTAAAATACTTCAAATAAGCTTTGGAGGAATGACAAATGTCATATAAATCAGATATAGAAATAGCCCAGAGCTGCGAAATGCGCCCGATAGGCGAAATTGCGGCAAAGGCTCATGTTGATGAGAAATATATCGAGCGGTATGGAAAATACAAGGCAAAAATCGATCTCTCGCTTCTTTCTGAAACGAAGCGGGAGGACGGTAAGCTTGTTCTCGTAACGGCAATAACCCCGACTCCTGCGGGAGAAGGAAAAACGACGACCACTATCGGCCTTGCCGACGGTCTTGCAAGGATAGGCAAAGACGTAACGGTTGCTCTTCGTGAACCGTCGCTCGGACCCGTTTTCGGTGTCAAGGGCGGTGCGGCAGGCGGCGGATACGCTCAGGTTGTTCCAATGGAAGATATAAATCTTCACTTTACAGGCGATTTCCATGCGATAGGTGCGGCAAACAACCTTCTTGCGGCAATGCTTGATAACCACATTCATCAGGGCAACGCTCTCGGAATTGACCCGAATAAAATTACGTGGAAGCGCTGTGTTGATATGAATGACCGAGAGCTTCGCAATATTGCAATCGGCCTCGGCGGTGCAAAAAACGGCGTAACCCGTGAGGATGGCTATGATATCACTGTTGCAAGCGAAATTATGGCGGTGCTTTGCCTTGCAAGCTCGATAACCGATCTCAAAGAGCGTCTTGCAAGAATCATTGTAGGCTATACATATGACGGAAAACCCGTAACCTGCGGCGAGATCAATGCACAAGGAGCAATGACAGCGCTTCTGAAGGATGCGCTCAAGCCGAATCTTGTCCAGACGCTTGAAGGAACACCTGCATTTGTCCACGGCGGACCGTTCGCAAACATTGCCCACGGTTGCAATTCCGTTATGGCAACCCGACTTGCGCTTAAGATGGGTGATTACACCATTACCGAAGCAGGCTTCGGTGCGGACCTCGGCGCAGAAAAGTTCCTTGATATTAAATGCCGCGTAGCAGGCCTTGCTCCGAGCGCAGTTGTTGTTGTTGCAACTGTTCGCGCCCTTAAGATGCATGGCGGCAGAGCAAAGACAGAGCTTGCGAATGAAGATATCGAAGCGCTTGAAAAGGGAATACCGAATCTTCTCCGCCACGTTTCCAACATAAAGAATGTCTATAAGCTTCCTTGCGTTGTTGCGGTTAACAGATTCCCGACAGACACGGATGCCGAAATCGACTTTATCATAAAGAAATGCCGTGAGCTCGGCGTAAACACAGTTCTCTCAACTGTATGGGCAGAAGGCGGCAAAGGCGGCGAGGCTCTCGCTCGCGAGGTTGTGCGCCTTTGCGAGGAAGAAAAGGGCGATTTCACCTTCAGCTATGAAACAGATGCAACAATCGAAGAAAAGATTGAAGCTGTTGTTAAAAAGATATATGGAGGTGACGGTATATCCGTTCTTCCTGCCGCGAAGAAGCAGATAGACGAGCTTGCAAAGCTCGGCCTCGATAAGCTTCCGATCTGCGTTGCCAAAACTCAATACAGCTTCTCCGATGACCCGACAAAGCTCGGTGCTCCGAGTGGATTTACGGTAACGGTCAGAAATGTCAGAATTTCTGCTGGTGCAGGATTCATCGTTGTTCTCACTGGCGATATAATGACTATGCCGGGCCTTCCCAAGGTTCCTGCAGCAGAGAGAATAGATGTTGATGAGAACGGAAAAATAACAGGACTTTTCTAAATAAAAAAACAGCGTTTCAGCCGAAACGCTGTTTTTTTATACGTTATTACAACTTTAAATTCTTGACTTACATTTCTTTATAGCTTAAAATAAAAGAAAGTTAAAAAGGAGTGTGTTAAAAATGGCAAAGATTAATGTTGATTTTAATGCTGTCATAGGTCAGATTAAACCTATGCACGCAGTCGGACAGCCGCCGCTGTCCGGAACAAACTGCACAAGATTTCAGTATCTCAAGGATGCACATATCCCGTTTTCACGTCTTCACGATGTAGGCGGTTGGTTTGGCGGAAATCTTTTTGTTGACGTTCCCAACATCTTCAGGGATTTCAGTGCCGATGAAAACAATCCTGCAAACTATGATTTCACGTTTACCGATATTCTTATCAAAGGCCTTTATGATTATGGTTGCGCACCTGTCTACCGTCTCGGTGTAACAATTGAAAACTTCTTTGAAATCAAGGTATATCGCACAGATCCGCCGGCAGATTTTGCAAAGTGGGCAAGAATCTGTGAGCACATTATCCGCCATTATAATGAAGGCTGGGCAGACGGATTCGAATACGGAATTGAATATTGGGAAATCTGGAACGAGCCGGAAGTCGGCCTTCCGCATCCTGTTACAGGAAACGGAATGTGGAGAGGCAGCAAAGAGCAGTATTATGAGCTCTATGGCATTGCCGCAACTCATCTCAAAAAATGCTTCGGTGATAAAATTAAAATCGGCGGATATGCCTGCTCAGGTCTCTTCGGTCTCTTCGGCGACCCTGAAAAATACGGCATCGACACACCGAAGCTTCCCGGAAAAAGATACAACAGCGAGCAGGAAACATACAGAATTGACTTTTTCTATGGCTTCTTTGATTATATCAAGAAGAATAATGTCCCAATAGATTTCTTCACCTGGCACAGTTATATGACTCTTGAACAGACAGGACACGCGGCAGACTTCTTCTCGCGCGAGCTCAAAAAGCTCGGTTACGGTCATGTTGAGAGCCACCTCAACGAATGGAACCTCGCATTTGGTGCAAATGATTATCAGTTCCAGGAAACGAGAGAGACGTCTTTCGCATCCTCTCAGTCAACTGCAATGCTTCTTATGATGCAGGATAAGGATGTTGATATGCTCAACTACTATGATGCAAGAATTGCAGTTTCCTGCTATGCAGGCCTCTTCAATCCCCTTGATGCAAAGCCACTTGCGACTTATTATGGCTTCTATGCATTCGGAGAAATGTATAGTAAGCTCAAGAACCAGGTAAAATGCGACATTGAGGGCGAAAATCTCTATGCAGTTGCAGCAACAGACGGCGTAAGGCAGGCTGTTCTTATATCAAACCCGAAGAGAGTGGCACAGGAAATCGAAATAAACCTTCCCGACGGTATGAATGTATATCTTATTGATAAGGAGCATCACTTCACAAAAGAAGAAATTTCCTCATCAAAATTCACCCTCGGCGCAGAGCAGGTTATCTATATAAAGAATTTCTAAAAAAATAAATCAGTGGAATATTCCACTGATTTATTTTTTGACGGTAAGCTCTTCAATAATCTCAACAATCTTGAATTTGAATTGATATTCGGGCTCATCAGAGGTCAGAAGCTTTATTTCATCTTCCGTAAGCCCTGCGCTTTCAAATTCAGCTTCTGCTTCTGCGGCAGAAACGCAGACGGGAGGGAACAGAACACACCACCAATTTTCGCCCGAAGCCTCTCCGAGCTTTATTCGCAGTGCTTCATAGTTTCCTGCAGGAAGAGAAAAACTATCATATACCTTTGTCGGAAAATAGGCCTCCGAAAGCTCAGCCTGCGCCGCATAGTAAAATCCGTTGTCTTTTATAACTGAGGTTGCGATTGCCTCCAGCCTGTCAAGGTTTTTTGAAATCAAAGCTTTTGCCTCATCGATACTCCGGCAGTTTTCAGTAAGTGAGGAAATATGCTGTAGAATTTCATCGCGGACAAGAAGCTTCAGTCTCTGATCTTCGTCCGAATCTGAATTTGCGATGACGTGAAGTCTTATGAGTTTATCCGAAATGTCCTGCTGTGTATCAAGCGCGAGCGCGCCGATAATCAAAGAAAACGAAAGCCCGATAGCAAGCGCGGTTTCAAAAATATACTTTTTCATAAATGAAAAGCCTCCGGTTGAAAAGTTTGTGATAACTTTATAACCGAAGGTTTTATCTTTTATACATTTTTGGAAGCCTCGAAATCAAAATATTGGAAATAAATGCCGTGATACTTCCGGTAAACAGCGCGGAGAAGAGAAGAAAAGGAAGATATGATACAGCTGAGAACGAGAGGAACATACAGCAGGCAGCAATGATCTGGCCGATGCCGTGCGCCGCAGCTCCTGCTATGCTGACGCCGTAGATGGAAAACAGTTTACAGCTTCTTGTGAGAATCATAGCAAAAAGCGCGAGTATTCCGCCGCAAAGAGAGAACAGGAGCGACGTTATGCCGCCTCCGAACACAGTTGCAAGAATGCAACGGGCAAAAAGAATAAGCAGAGCTGACAGTGGGTTGAATGTGTATAGAGCAAAAAGCGTAACGGTATTTGCAAGGCCGAGCTTGACGCCGGGGATCGGAATTGGAATTGCGGCTTCGAGCAGAGACAGCGCAAGAGCGAGTGTTACGAGGATGGCGTGTATTGTTATATCGCGCGCTGAAAGCTTAATCACGTTCGTTGTCTCCGTTGAGGAAATCGATTGTACGCTCAATGGCAACCTTTGCATCGCCGAGAGGGATATGACGGAACATATAATTATAACTGTTGCAGAATTTTGTAACATCCTCAGAGAGGCTTGAAAGCAGCTTTCTCGTCACCCCGAAATGATCCTCGCAAAACGCACTGTAATTGCGCTTTGATATGAGCGATTTCGCTGTGCGCGTCAGCTGCGCGAGATGCTTTGGACAAAAATATTCTTGCTCGCGTGTTTTTTCGCGGAATTCAGGCTCGCTTTCCCAAATATATATGATGTTCTTTATGAAAAGCTCAAGCTTCTCGTTGACTCTGTTGCATATGAAGCAATTGTGCGAGGATTCATAAAGCTTACCTGATATTGCTTCCATATCTTTTTTTGATATATGCGAGGTGTCTGCAACGACGCCTTTTTCAAGAAGCTCTCCGAGATAGCTCTGGAGCATAAGCGCAAGGCTCAATCTGTTTTTCATGCCGAGCATTTCGGAAAAATGCTTCGGGCAAAAGCCGAGGCGGTTCGTTTCGATTCTGACATCGGGCTCCATCATTGCCGCGCCCATAACATATTCTGTTGATTCATCGTTGAGCTGTTTTTCAAGGCAGCAGACGGGGCATCCGCATTTGACATCATATGCATCATTTATCGGAATTGTATAAATGACTTCTTTCATATTGTTCCTCCGAGAAAAATGTAGTATAATATAATTAATAAATATATTTTATCAGCAATAACTTTTTTGTCAACCCAAATTATGAATCGGAGTAGAGGATATGAGTGTAGCAGAGCTTGAAAAAATTTGCATAGAAGATTGTGAGGATTTCTCGCCGTTCGGGATTTTTGATTGTGGGCAGGCTTTCCGCTGGAATGCAGACGAAAACGGAGTATACACAGGAGTAGCCTATGGCAGAGCTGCGCGAGTCTGGAGTGAAAATGGCAAGGCATACATAATGTCCGAGCCGGGCGGATATGAAGCAGTGTGGCGTGATTATTTTGATATCAGCCGGGATTACGGTGCTCTGCGCCGCGAAATCAGCCGCGAAAAAACGCTTGAAAAAGCGTGCGAATTCGGCAAAGGGATAAGGATTTTAAGGCAGGAGCCGTGGGAGGCGCTCTGCTCATTTATAATATCACAGTGCAACAACATACCGCGAATAAAGGGGATTGTTGAAAAGCTTTGTGCGCTGTGTGGCGACGAAGTCGGGTTTATGGGAAAGAAATACTTTGCGTTTCCTTCCGCTTCGGCTGTTGCTTCGCTGAGTGTGAAAGAACTTGATACGTTGCGCTCCGGGTATCGCGCCGCATATATCTCACAGGCTGCAAAGGGCGTGGCTGACGGAAGCATAAATCTTGCGGAAATTCAGAGTCTGCCGACAGACGAGGCCAAGCGAGAGCTCCTGAAAATCGAAGGTGTCGGTGAAAAGGTTGCGAGCTGCACGTTGCTTTTCGGGCTTGGAAAGCTCGATGCATTTCCTGTTGATGTATGGATGAAAAGAGCAATCGTTGAGTTCTTCGGAGAAGGGAAGTTCGACTATCGGAGATTCGGCAGATATGCGGGGCTTGCGCAGCAATATATGTTCCATTACATGCGAAACAGAAAATAATGGTGAATATTAATAAATTTAACTGGACATTTGCTCCAAAAAATATTATTATATAAAGAGAGTATTTTTATCGGGAGGTTATAACTTTGAGTAATGTGAAATATAAACGCATCTTGCTTAAGCTGAGCGGTGAGGCTCTGGCCGGTGAGAAAAAAACAGGCCTTGATTTCGGTGTTATCAATTCAGTGTGCAAAACGGTTAAAGAATGTGTCGAGCTTGGTGTTCAGGTCGGCATCGTTGTCGGCGGCGGAAATTTCTGGCGCGGAGTAAAAGACGGTGGCGGTCATATGGACAGAACCCGTGCAGATCATATGGGAATGCTTGCAACAACAATCAATTCGCTTGCTGTTGCCGATGTGCTTGAGCAGCTCGGCGTTCCGGTGCGTGTGCAGACGGCTATAGAAATGCGTGCTCTCGCAGAGCCATATGTAAGAAACCGTGCAATCCGTCATCTTGAAAAGGGCAGAGTTGTCATCTTCGGTTGTGGAACAGGTAACCCCTTCTTCTCGACAGACACTGCTGCAGTTCTTCGTGCGGCTGAAATGGATGCTGAAGTCATCATGAAGGCGACGAACGTTGACGGTGTCTATGACAGCGATCCGAAAAAGAATGCAGATGCGATAAAATTCGACGAGCTCACATACGATGAAGTGCTCGCGCGTCATCTCAATGTTATGGATACAACTGCAACATCACTCTCAATGGATAACGATATCCCGATAATTGTTTTCTCTTTGAAAGACAGCGAGAATATAAAGCGTGTAATTCTCGGTGAAAAAATAGGTACAGTAGTAAGAAAGGATGCTTGAGTTATGAGACCAGAAGTAAAAGAATTTGAAGAAAGAATGCAAAAGAGCGTAGCTGTTGTCGGCGAAGAATTTGCCGCAGTAAGAGCAGGAAGAGCAAACCCGGCGGTTCTTGACAAAATCACAGTTGACTATTACGGAACACCCACTCCCGTTCCGCAGATTGGCTCTGTTTCTGTTCCTGAGCCGAGAATGTTGATGATTCAGCCGTGGGACGCTTCCATTCTCAAAGCCGTTGAGAAGGCAATCCTTGCATCGGATCTCGGAATCACTCCGTCAAACGATGGCAAGTGCATTCGTCTTGCATTCCCCCAGCTTACAGAGGAGCGCCGTCGCGATCTTATCAAACAGGTCAAGAAGATCGGTGAAGAGGGAAAGGTTGCAGTCCGCAACATCCGCCGCGATGCAATCGATAAGTTCAAGGCAATGAAGAAAAAGTCTGAAATCACAGAAGATGATCTCAAGATTCTTGAAGATGAGATTCAGAAGATCACAGATAAGAGCTGCAAGGATATCGACATAATGACTGAGAAGAAGGAAAAAGAACTTCTCGAGTTCTAAGGAGCCATATCTATGGGCATTTTCAAAAAGAAGCAGGTGGCAGAGTCTGTTGATTTTTCAGCTCTGCCTCAGCATATTGCAATAATACTCGACGGAAACGGACGTTGGGCAAAGCGGCGCGGTCTGCCACGCACGGCGGGCCACGCTGTCGGAAGCGAAACCTTCCGTAAAGTGGCGACCTATTGTAATGATATAGGTATTAAATATCTGACGGTATATGCTTTTTCGACTGAAAACTGGAAGCGTCCGGTTGAAGAGGTCGACACAATAATGTCGCTTCTTGAAAAATATATTCTTGAGGCGATTGATGAGGTGCGCAAAAAGAACCTCATACTGAAATTCTGGGGCTCACGTGATGGGCTCAGCGAGCGCATTAAAAAACTTATGGATGAGTCTGAAAAAGAATCTGCCGATATGACAGGTATGCAGGTTAACGTATGTCTCAACTATGGCTCGAGAAACGAAATAACAAATGCCGTCCGCCTGATTGCCGCAGATGTCTCTGAAGGGCGAATGAAAATTGAAGACATAACCGAAGCAGAGATTGAAAAGCGCCTGTATTCTGCAGGGACGCCGGCTCCGGATCTGCTCATTCGTCCGGGTGGAGAAATGAGGCTTTCAAACTATCTTCTCTGGCAGACTGCATACAGTGAGTTTGTGTTCTCTGATAAGCTCTGGCCTGATTTTGATGAGCGGGAGCTTGATCGCGCTATAATTGAATATCAGAAACGGAACAGACGATTCGGGGGGATATAATATGCTTACACGATTTATAACTGCGATTGTTGCGATTGCAATTTTTTTCGGAGTAGTATATTTTATACCTCCGATATGTTTTACAGTGGCAGTAGGCTTGGTTGCGGCTCTTGCCGCATATGAGCTGGCCGGAAGAAGCGGAATCGTCAGAAATCGCGCAATGTCGATTTTTGCCGCTGTTTTCGCGTTTGCTGTTCCGTTTTGCATAAACACGGAATCCAATTTTGATTATTATATCATTCTGGTTTTCTTGTGTTTTATAACAATGTTCGCAACGTGGCTGTTTTCCTATGGCAAGGTAAATCTCGTTATGACTTTGACTTCGGTTTTTGCAGGCGCTATACTTCCTGTTTTCTTTTCGCTGATTATTCCGATCCGTTGGGCGGAGAACGGGGATTTTTTGGTTCTGCTTCCGTTCCTTGCGGCGTGGGTGACAGATACAGGTGCATATTTTTCAGGTGTTTTCCTCGGTAAACACAAGCTTTGCGAAAAGATAAGCCCTAAAAAAACGGTCGAGGGTTCGATAGGTGGGGCGCTCGTTTGCGTCATCGTGCTTGTGATATATGCGAAGCTGACAAAGCTTGGAATCGGCTATGTGGCATCTGTAATCGGTGCGCTTGTCTTATCCGCTATTGCACAGATAGGTGATTTGTCATTTTCTGTTATCAAGCGCGAATATAATATCAAGGACTACGGCAACATTATGCCGGGACACGGCGGTGTGCTCGACAGGTTTGACAGTGCGGTGTTTACGATTCCGGCATCATACATTTTTCTGAAAATAATCGGTGGTATTTTATAATGGTAAAAAACTTGTCAATTCTCGGGTCTACCGGTTCGATAGGTACTCAGACGCTCGATGTTGCAAGAGCGTTGGGGATCGGCGTTTCCGCAATTGCGGCAAACAGAAATATAAAACTTCTGGAAGAACAGGCGAGAGAGTTTTCTCCGTCTTTGGTTGCTGTAGCAGATGAAGCCGCTGCAAAATTGCTCAGAATAGCTCTTGCTGATACGTCGAGCAAGGTGCTTTCGGGAAGAGAAGGAATTATGGCTGCTGCCGCTTGTGCCGAAGCAGATACGGTTATGTCATCGCTTGTCGGTATGGCAGGTATAGAACCGACTTTGGCGGCAATAGACGCAGGAAAAAATATTGCACTTGCCAACAAGGAAACGCTTGTGTGTGCAGGTGAAATCGTTATGAATCGCGCGAAGGAAAAGGGCGTGAAGATTATTCCTGTCGATTCAGAGCATTCTGCGATTTTTCAGTCACTTCACGCATCGTGCGCGCCTGAGCGCGAGCTGCGAAGGATAATTCTCACAGCATCGGGCGGCCCGTTTTTCGGAAAAACGCGCGAAGAACTCGGAAATGTAACTGTTAAAGAAGCTCTCAATCATCCTAATTGGAGTATGGGTGCGAAGGTTACAATCGATTCAGCGAGCCTTATGAATAAAGGCCTTGAGTTTATTGAGGCTATGTGGCTGTTTGGTGTTTCTCCGGATGATATAGAGATAGTCGTTCATCGTGAAAGCATAATTCATTCAATGGTGGAGTTTTGCGACGGCGCTGTCAGTGCTCAGCTCGGAACACCTGATATGCGCACCCCCATTTCCTTTGCAATGACATATCCCGAACGTATGAACTTCGGAGGAGATTTTCTTGATTTCAGAAAGCTTACAAAGCTTTCTCTTGGTCTTCCCGATATGGAAACCTTCCGTTGCCTCGCTTTGGCTCTTTCGGCAGCGCGGCGCGGAGGAACAGCAGGTGCTGTGCTCAATGGCGCAAATGAAGCGGCTGTGGATTTGTTCCTGAACGAGAAAATAAAATTTCTTGAAATTGCAGATTATATAGAGCGTGCAACCGAGATTATGGGATTCAAACAGAATCCGCAGATCGACGAGGTTATTACTGCATCCGCAGACGCACGTGCTGTTGTATACAATATGGTTTAGAAGGTGGTTTAAATTTATATTCTTCTTGCGGTAATTCTTTTTGGAGCGCTTGTGGCAATACACGAATTCGGGCATTTCATAACAGCGAAAATGTCCGGTGTGCGTGTCAATGAGTTTGCAATAGGAATGGGTCCTGCCATCCTGAAAAAACAGTTCGGAGAAACCGTCTATTCTCTTCGTCTTCTTCCTTTTGGCGGTTTTTGTGCGATGGAGGGAGAAGATTCTGCTTCTGATGATCCGCGTGCATTCGGAACAAAGAATGTATGGAAACGCATACTCATAGTGGTAGCAGGCTCTGTGATGAATCTCATCGCAGGGTTTGTCGTTCTCGCGCTGGTGTTTGCGCCGATTGAAAGCTGGTATACAACGACGGTTTCATCAGTCGGGGACAATCCTGCTTTGCTTGAAGAGAATTCTTTGCTCCCCGGAGATACAGTCAGGGCGATAGATGGCTATAGAGTTCACCTCTACAGTGATATTTTCGTTGGAATCTCGCGCGGTGGCGAAAACGGAATATACGATATTGAGGTTCTGCGCAACGGCGAGAAGCTGATGCTTGAGGATGTCAGGCTGTATAACGGAACATCAGAAGAAGGGCAGGGCTCCGGGAATATAATAAAATTTGAGATAGAGGATTCAAGCTTCTTCGGAAAGCTTGAATACACGGCTCTCAATGCTGTCAATATAGTGCGCCTTGTAAAGGTCGGGCTGGTCGATCTTATAAGCGGTTCGGTTTCAAAAGACGATATTTCAGGGCCTGTAGGTATTGGCAAGATGATGGCAGACACAGCAAAAACGAGTATGTCATCGCTGTGGTACCTGCTTGCATTTTTATCGATAAATCTTGGCGTTATGAATCTGTTGCCGTTTCCGGCTCTTGATGGCGGAAGGCTTGTTTTTCTAGTGTTTGAGCTCATTTTCAGAAAACCGGTACCGCCGAAGTATGAAGGCTTTATTCATGCGGCAGGGCTTATTCTGCTTATGCTGGTTATGGTTTTTGTAACCTACAACGATATAGTCAAAATTTTCATAAAATAGCTTGGTGATAATATGAACAGAAAGAGAAAGCGCGAAATATATGTTGGAAATGTGAAGATTGGTGGGGATGCGCCTGTAGTTGTACAGTCGATGTGCAACACAGACACACGCGATGTGGAAGCAACAGTTGCGCAGATAGCGCGCCTTGAGGCGGCAGGCTGTAAGCTTGCCCGTGTTGCTGTTGTAGATAAAACGGCAGCACACGCAATTGGAAAGATAGCAGAACGCGTTTCGCTTCCGATAGTTGCAGATATCCATTTTGATTCCCGGCTTGCTGTGGAAGCGGCGGCTGCAGGGGCTTCCAAAATACGCATAAATCCCGGCAATATTGGCGATGATGAAAAAGTGCGCGATGTTGTTCGCGCGTGCAGAGCAAAGAATATACCTATACGCATAGGTGTAAACGGCGGTTCGCTTGAACGTGAAATCCTTGATAAATATGGGGTTACTGCGCGCGGTATGGTCGAATCGGCAAAAGGTCATGTCGAAATATTGCGCAAATTTGATTTTGAAGATATTTGCATATCGGTAAAAGCGTCGACGGTCTCGCTCACTGTGGATGCATACCGTATGCTTTCAGATGAGCTTGATTATCCGTTGCATCTCGGAGTTACAGAAGCAGGCACAGTGCGCATCGGAAAGCTTAAGTCTGCGATAGGCATAGGTTCGCTTCTGCTGGACGGAATAGGCGATACTATCCGCGTCTCGCTCACAGATGACCCTGTGCGCGAGGTTGAAACAGCCTATGATATTCTCCACGCTCTCGGTATGAGCGAAAACACACCTCAGCTTGTTTCATGTCCGACTTGCGGAAGATGTATGATAGATCTCATCCCGATAGCCAAAGAGGTCGAAAACCGCCTTGCAGAGATTAAAAAGCCGATAAAGGTTGCTGTTATGGGCTGCGTCGTAAACGGTCCGGGAGAGGCAAAAGAAGCGGATATCGGCATTGCAGGAGGGAAGGATGTAGGAATACTTTTCAAAAAAGGTGACATTGTGAAAAAGGTTCCTATGAATATGATTGTGGACGAGCTTATGAAGCTCGCTGAAGAAATATAAAACATATAAGGATAATTATGGATAAAACAAAAATGAAGCCGTTTGGAGAAGTGTTCAGGATAAAGGGAGAAAAGGCTCTTGAGCTTTTTGAAAAAACAACTCTTGTCCGTTCTCTTGCGGCAGATAAAACAGAAAATAAAATAACTGCATATCTCTATTCGGAAAGAATCATAGATTCGTCAGAGCTAAGAGGTGCTGAAGCTGTTATCTCGGCGCGTTATCGCCTGAACAGAACAGTGCTCATTCCGTGCTATCCGAGAGAGCTTTTCGGAGAAGAATACTTCCTCGCGCTTGATAAAAGGCTGCGCGAGGAGTTTCCGTCTGCAATAGGTTATCTGAGCGGTGCGGAATGGAGTCTCAGAGACGGCTCTGTTATTGTTCTCAGGCTGCATAATGGGCTCAACGGTTTTTTCAATTCGTGTGTGCGTTTTATAAAAAACGCAGTAGAAAATGAATTTGGTATGAATATCGAAGTAGAGGTAGAAACCGTCGAAGGCTGTGATACTTCTGCGGAGGAGCGCCTTGAAAGCTTGAGACGTCAGATTGAAGACGAGGCCAAGCAGGCGGCATCAAAGCCGAAGGAAGCTCCGGTATCAAAAGAACCGATAGCAGCCCCTGCCAAGGATAATTCCTCACGCTTCCGCAAAAAGCTCAACGAGGAGAGTGGAGAGGTTGTGCTCGGCAAATCCGCTTTCGGAGAGTATATCGATATAAATACGATTGAAGAAGCTTTCGGGGATATTTCAATTAAGGGCGAGATATTTGCAACAGAGTGTCGCGAGTTTGAAGAACGAGGAGTTGCTACATACAGCTTCGATATGACGGACTACACAGGCTCTGTGCGTGTAGTCGTACGAAATATCAAGCTTGAAAATCTCGGCGAAGTATCGGGCAAGCTGAAAAAAGGCGCATATGTCCATGTATATGGCTCGACTCAATATGATATGTATCTCAAGGATACTGTTGTGAGACCGCGCAATATTGTTCTCGGAAAGGCAAAACGAAGAGAGGACACGTGCACAGAAAAGCGCGTTGAGCTTCATCTTCACACAAATATGTCCACGATGGACGGAATCACGCCGACAGCGGATATTATAAAGCGTGCCGCGGAGTGGGGACACAAGGCAATTGCGATAACGGACCACGGTGTTGTTCAGGCGTTTCCCGATGCGATGAATTCCGCTCCTAAGGCAGGAATAAAAGTGCTGTATGGCGTGGAAGCATATTATGGCGGAAACAGAAAAACTCAGGTTGTGACAGGCAATATTGCCTCCGATTTTGACGGCGAATTTGTTTGCTTTGATATAGAAACGACAGGTCTTTATAAAAAAACCTGCAAAATAATAGAAATTGCCGCCACTATTCTGCGCAACGGTGAGGTTTGTGAAAGATTCCAGACCTATGTAAATCCGAATTGTGCGATTCCGGAAAAGATAAGCGAGTTGACAGGGATAACAAACGGAATGGTGGTCGATGCACCTACAATCGATAAAGCGCTTCGCGATTTTCTCGATTTTGTGGGCGACCGTCCGCTGGCTGCCCACAACGCCGAGTTTGACATCGGTTTCATATCACAGGCGTGTCAGGAGCTTGGAATCGAGCGTGAATTTGATTATATAGATTCGCTTGAGCTATCGAGAAAGCTTTTGCAGGATATGAAAAACCATAAGCTTGACACAGTTGCAAAGGCGCTGAAGCTTCCTAAATTTGAACACCACAGAGCGCTTGACGATGCTGTCACAGTTGCGTTTATTTTAAGAGCGCTTTTCGCACAGCTGCGTGAGGGGCATAACATCAATCTTGTTTCGGAACTCAACGGCTTTTCTATCGGAGCGAAGGACAATGATAAGCTCAACCGTTTCCATATGATAATATTGGCAAAAAACTATGTCGGGCTTAAAAACCTATATAAACTCATATCAATATCACATCTTGAGTATTATGACAGGCGCCCGATAATTCCACGTCACGTGCTTGAAAAGCATAGGGAAGGGCTTATTATCGGCTCGGCTTGTGAAGCAGGTGAGCTTTACGGTGCCGTTGTGGAGGGGCGCAAATACAGCGAACTCCTGAAAATAGCGGATTTCTATGATTATCTTGAAATTCAGCCTGTCGGTAATAATGCGTTTATGCTTGCAAACGGCATTGCCTCTTGTGAAGAAGACATACGCAATTTCAACAGAACCATAGTAAAACTCGGTGAGGATCTCAAAATACCGGTTGTTGCGACAGGTGACGTCCATTTTCTGGAGCCACACGATGAGGTCTACAGGCGTGTCCTTATGGCGAGTAAAAACTTTTCTGATGCAGACAATCAGGCTCCGCTTTATTTGAAAACAACGAATGAAATGCTTGATGAGTTTTCATATCTCGGGGAAGAAAAGGCGTATGAGGTAGTTGTCAGAAACACAAATATGATTGCAGATATGTGTGAGGAAATACGTCCAATCCCCGAAGGACAGTATCCGCCTGCGATTGATGGGTCAAAAGAAGAGCTTAAAATGCTTTGTTACAATAAAGCTGAAGAGCTTTATGGCGAACCCCTCCACGATACTGTGCGCGAACGCCTTGAATATGAGCTTTCAAAGATCATAGGCCACGATTTCGACGTTATGTATATGATCGCACAGAAGCTCGTTACACAATCCGTATCGGATGGCTATCTCGTCGGATCGCGTGGATCCGTCGGATCTTCGTTTGTTGCGTTTCTTTCGGGAATAACGGAGGTTAACGCGCTTCCACCGCATTACAGATGCAAAAAATGCAAGCGTGTTATATTTGAGGAAAGCGGCGCATATGCAGCCGGAGCGGACTTGCCTGACAGAAAATGTGATGTTTGCGGCGAGCCGCTTGTAAAGGACGGCTTCAACATACCGTTCCAGACCTTCCTCGGATTTGACGGCGATAAAACTCCTGATATCGACCTCAACTTCTCCGGAGAATATCAGTCGATAGCACACGGCCAGGTTGAGGATCTGTTTGGTGAAGGTCATGTTTTCCGTGCAGGAACAATCGCTACCGTTGCTGATAAAACTGCTTTCGGATATGTCAAAAAATATGCGGAAGAGCGCTCTCTTAATATGACGCAGGCAGAGCGCAACAGAATTGTTATCGGTTGCACAGGTATCAAGAGAACAACAGGTCAGCATCCCGGCGGTGTTATGATTGTTCCCAAGGATAAGGAAATCTATGATTTCACGCCGGTTCAGCATCCTGCCGATGACAAGGATTCCGATATTATAACCACCCATTTCGACTATCATTCAATTCACGATAATCTCCTGAAGCTTGATATGCTCGGGCACGACGACCCGACAATTATCCGTATGCTCGAGGATCTGACAGGGTTGAATGCTCGTGAAATTCCGCTCGATGACCCGGAAACCATGAGTATTTTCACATCCATTTCAGCACTTGGAATAGATGAAGATCCGCTGCTCGGAAAGACGGGAAGTGTCGCTGTTCCTGAGTTCGGAACTCATTTCGTACGTCAGATGCTTATAGATACACAGCCGACAACATTTGACGAGCTTGTCCGAATATCAGGTCTGTCTCACGGCACAGACGTATGGCTTACAAACGCGCAGGATCTTGTCCGCGACGGAACAGCAACGCTTAAACAGGTAATTTGTGCGCGTGACGATATTATGCTTTATCTTATAGATAAGGGCGTGGAACCAAAGCTTTCCTTCACAATAATGGAGAGCGTCAGAAAGGGGAAGGGCCTGAAACCGGATTGGGAAACAGAAATGCTTGCGCACGATGTTCCGCAATGGTATGTGGATTCGTGTAAAAAGATTAAATATATGTTCCCGAAGGCGCATGCGGTGGCTTATGTTATGATGGCGTTCCGCATAGCCTGGTTTAAGGTGCACCATCCGAAAGCGTTCTATGCGGCATATTTTTCCATCCGTGCAAAGGCGTTCGATGCCGCAGTAATGACAAACGGAGACGCTGTTGTCCTCTCGAAAATAGAAGAGCTCAACTCGATGGAAAAAATATCGCAGAAGGATGAAAATATGCTTGTAACGCTCGAAGTCTGCCACGAGTTCTACAGGCGCGGCTTCACGTTCGATCCGATAGATCTCTATCGTTCGGATACAAAAAACTTCCTGATTACCGAAAACGGGCTCATTCCGCCGTTTACCGCGATTTCCGGTCTCGGAGAGGTTGCGGCACAGAATATAGTTGAAGAGCGCGAAAACGGCAGATTTATGTCTCAGGAAGAGCTGCAGAACAGATGTAAGCGAGTTTCGAAGGGCGTTATAGAGATGCTTGAAGCAAATAACGTTCTGAAAGACATTCCAAATTCAAGCCAGGTTACGCTTTTTTGATTAAAAATGCAAAAAAACTTGCAAAAAGCAACAAAATATGTTACATTATATTAAATGTATTATGCGAGGTGATTCAGGTGCGTTTTATTCCGATAAATCTTGATAATGTAAAAAATGCGGCAACGATGTTTGTCGGAATAGCAAACGGAGAGCCGTGGAACGGAAGCTGGACATATTCTTCGGCATATGCGCGCTTGTTTTCAATCGCAAAATCGATAGGCTTTACCGGCTTTATCACGATGGACAACAATGGCTTGCCTTGCGGCTTTGTTATGGGTAACACGAAAAACCGTGATGATGGCGATCTCGATTTTGTAATAAGCGAGATATGCTATCAGAACAGCGAGGCCGGGCATATATATGCGCAGAAAACGCTCGATTATCTCGAAGAGCAGCTTGCGATGCGTCGCATAGTGCGTATGCTCTATATGGAAGAGGGCGGAAGCGGTGTCGCAAAATATTTTGCTTCGCTCAATTTTTCCGAGATAGAAAACGTTGTTGTTGTAGAAAAACGGATATACTAAAGGAGCGAGGATTCTTGAAGTTTCAATTTTGTCATAACAATATAAATGTGCTCGATCTGGAAAAGAGCATAAAATTCTATAAAGACGCTCTCGGATTCGAAGAGGTAGAGCGCAAAGAAGCATCAGATGGAAGCTTCATAATCGTGTTCCTCTCAGATGGGGTAACAGGGCGCTCGCTTGAGCTCACGTGGCTTCGTGATAAGAAAGAGGCGTATAACCTCGGAGATAACGAAATCCATATGGCTGTGCGCACTGCCGATGTTGATGCTGCTTTCAGACATCACAGTGAGATGGGCTGCGTCGTATATGTGAACGAGGCTATGAAGCTCTATTTTATTGCCGACCCTGACGGCTATTGGACAGAAATTCTGCCATTAAAAAAGTAATGTTAAAAAAATCGCGATTTTCTCTTGATTTTCTTGGAAAATGTGGTAAACTAACATAGTGAAAAATTTTAAGGAGATGTAATTATGCCACTCGTAACTTCAACAGAAATGTTCAAAAAAGCATATGAGGGCGGCTATGCAATAGGCGCTTTCAACGTAAACAACATGGAGATTGTCCAGGGTATCACTGAGGCAGCAAAAGAGGTTAACTCTCCGCTTATTCTCCAGGTTTCTGCAGGTGCAAGAAAATACGCAAAGCACGTATACCTTATGAAGCTCATCGAAGCAGCTATCGAGGATACAGATCTTCCGATCTGCGTTCACCTTGACCACGGCGACAGCTTTGATATATGCAAGTCCTGCATTGACGGCGGCTTTACTTCCGTTATGATCGATGGTTCAAAGTATTCTTTCGAAGAGAATATTGAGCTCACAAAGAAAGTTGTTGACTATGCTCACGCACGCGGCGTTGTCGTAGAAGGTGAGCTCGGCAAGCTCGCAGGCATCGAAGACGATGTAAACGTTTCCGATGAGGATGCTCAGTTTACAAATCCGGCAGAGGTTGAGGAGTTCGTAACACGCACAGGTGTTGACTCACTTGCTATCGCTATCGGCACAAGCCACGGCGCATTCAAATTCAAGGGCACACCGAGACTTCGTTTCGATATTCTTGAAGAGGTTTCAAAGCGCCTCCCGAACTTCCCGATAGTTCTCCACGGTGCATCTTCCGTTATTCCGGAATATGTTGAGATGATCAATGCAAACGGCGGAAATATGCCGGGTGCACAGGGTGTTCCTGAGGATATGCTTCGTCAGGCTGCTCGTATGGCAGTTTGCAAGATCAACATAGACTCTGACCTTCGTCTTGCAATGACAGGAACAATCCGCAAATACTTCGCAGAGAATCCTGAGCATTTCGATCCGCGCCAGTATCTCTCACCTGCAAGAGCAAACATCAAAGAGCTTGTAAAGCACAAGATTGTCCATGTTCTCGGCAGCAACGACAAAATCTAACAATAATTAAAAAGACAATGGGTGACAGGCTGCGGATTCAGTTGCGGTTTGTCACCTGTGTTTTTTAGGTGCGATTTATGGCTGGTTTCGGAAAAAGACATCTTCTATGCTTCTGCGCTTCGTTTGTTGCAGTTGCACTCATCTATTCGCTGTGTGGCACAGCACTTGCTTTTATTGCTGCATTTGTGCTCTTTACAGGTGCATTTGCGTTTCTGCTGTGTTTCACAGGTAACAGAGCGACAGCTGCTGCGGTGATAATTGCTGCGGTCCTTTCGTTGCTATGGCAGACTGCATATTACGAAATTGCGAGCGTGCCTGAGAGCTTGTTTAATAAGCGCGCAACCGTTGACGCGGAAATTACTTCCTATAGCGAGCAAACGGAAAGCGGAATGACATATGTTACAGCAGAGGTTATATACGAAGGCAAAAGGCTGGCTGCTGCGTTGTATACAAGTGGTGATACACCGTTGTTGTCACCGGGGGATATCATAACGGCAGAGCTCAGTTTTTCAAAGCTTGAAAATGATGAATTCTTTGCAGAGGAAACATATTATAAATCCAGATACATAGATGTCATCGCGTTCGCAGACGAAATAGAGATACTCGAAAGTTCAGGCGGTTTTCGTTGGAGATATATTCCGATACGGGTTGCAAAAGCGTTTAAAGACAAGATGGATGCAATATATCCGGACAAGGTATCGGGCTTTTTGAAATCCTTGATTCTTGGGGACAGAAGCGGTTTGAGTGATGATTTTAATGGTGCGCTCAAAACCACAGGAATGTCTCACGTCGTATCAGTTTCCGGGATGCATATAGCCTTTCTGGTCGGCTTTATTGTGTTTTTTTCGAAAAATAAATACTTTAAGCTGTGTTCGATTCCTTTGATTCTTCTGTTTGCGCTGATTGTCGGCGCGCCGCAATCCGCATTGCGCGCAGTTATAATGCAAACCTTGCTTGTGCTTGCGAGCGTTTCAAAACGCGAATACGATAAGCTCACCTCGGTTGCTTTTTCGGCATTTGTTCTCGTTGCGATAAACCCGTATTGCATAACTGATATTGCGTTTGTGCTTTCTTTTTCGGCGACACTTGGTATAATTCTGTTATATGAACGCTTGCTTGCGGCACTTTTGGTGTTGACTGTGAAAACAAAAAGCATTTTCCGAAAGTTTTCTGTCGGCGCAATGAGTGTTATATCCGTTTCGGTATCAGCCTCACTTTTTACTTCACCGATATCTGCGTATTCTTTCGGTTATATATCTTTGATTGCGCCGATTGTAAATGTAATATTGAATACTTTCATCAGCTGTGCTTTCGTGCTTGGCTTCATAAATACTGCGGTGGGCTTCATCAGTCTTCCTCTTGCGAAAGGAGTTGCCGTATTGTCGAATGCAATATCAGAGTTTATAATGTTTGCAATAAATATAATGTCCAAACTGCCGTTTTCGGTTGTAAGCGCGCATAATCCGCTTGTGCTCGTTTTGATATGCTTTATATGCTTCGTACTTGCATATGCAATTATAGCCGGTCGGGAGAGGGTGCGTATATGGTATACGGCTTTGGTTCTGATGCTCGCGGTGAGCGCTGTGTTTATTGGTGCATACTTGCAGCCTGTTCCCGTAACCGCTGAAGGCATCCGGTTTGATGTGCTGGATGTGGGGCAAGGGCAATGTGTAATAGCGAGCGCAGGCGATCAGTGTGTTGTAATTGATTGCGGTGGAAGCAAGGATGCAGGAAACATCGCGATATCGCATCTTTTGGATAACGGAATAAAAGACATTGACGCAGTTGTGCTGACTCACGCTCACGCCGATCATGCAAACGGGGTGAGGTATCTTACAGAAACGATACCGACAAGTGCAGTGTATATGCCGGCAACAGATAAAGAAAACGCAACATTCATCCATTTGGTGAACAATGCGGATGAAGCTTGCGATATGATATTCGTTGAGAAAGACACAGAACTCGAGCTTGGCGAGATAAAAATAAAGCTTTTGACACTTCCGCAAGGGAGTGATGAAAATGAGAACGGGATAACCGTTATTGTTTGTGATGATGAATATGAGACTCTGATAACCGGCGATATTGCTTCAGGATATGAAAAGCTCATTCTTGAAAGGCTTCCCGATTGCGAAAGCTACATAGTAGGCCATCACGGGTCAAAGTCATCAAGCTCACAAGCCTTGCTTAACCGTGCATTACCTGAGCTTTGTGTAATCTCGGTTGGTGAAGGCAATTCATATGGACATCCGTCAGATGAGGCGCTTGACAGAATTGAAAATATAGGTGCAAATGTAAGCAGAACAGATGTTGAAGGAACGGTAACATTCTTTTCACGAAAGCAGGAGGATGCTGCATGAATCAGTCGCAGAAAGAATTTAAATCGGATTTGAAATCCGGAAATATAGCATCATTGTATATATTTTGCGGAGAAGAAGGCTATTTGCGCGAGCACTATCTGTCGGAGCTTCAGAAAACAGTAGTAGGCGATATGATGCCTGAGTTCAATCTGACAGTAATCAACCACGCTCCGGAATTCAACGAACTTTCGGATGTGGTTGAAAGCTATCCTGCGATGCATGATCGCCGTCTGGTCATAGTGCGCGATTTTGATGTTATAGGTGCAAATGCAGAATTTTCCGAAAAGGCAGAAAAGCTTTTTTCTGATATGCCGGAATATTGTGTGCTTGTTTTTGTATATGGAAATATAGATTATAAGCCTGATAAACGCCGCAAGCTTTACAAGGTTTTTGATAAAAAGGGTGTAGTGGTGAATTTTTCAAAGGCATCACGAACTGATCTTATATCGTGGATAAAGCGGCGATTTCTCTCGAATGGAAAAGACATAGATACAGATACAGCTGATTTTCTGATGTTCTATTGCGGAGAAATTATGCAGCAGCTGATTCCGGAAATTGAAAAAATATCCGCTTTTTCAAAAAAGAAAGAAGTAACGCGCGCAGATATCGAAGAGGTAGCGACAAGGAATGTTTCTTCGGCGGTGTTTGATGCAGCAAATGCGGTTGCAGAAAAGAAATATGCAAAAGCACTTTCTGTTCTTGAGGATCTTGAGGCGCAGAACGAGAAACCGATACCGGTTCTTGCGCTTATCGCTCAGCAGTTTAAACGCCTGTATGCAGCAAAGCTCATTCTGGCGCGCGGCGGCGGAAAAAACGAGATAATGGAGCTTTTTGATATGCGCAGCGATTACCCTGCAAGGCTTGCAATCACAGCAGCAAAAGGCATGGATATAAGGCACATTAAAAGGGCGATTGAGCTGGCGGCACAGGCAGATGCGAGGCTCAAGCTCGGCGCAGGCTGGGAAGAGCTTTCTCTGCTTGTTGCGAGCATCTCTGCGGAGGGAAAACGATGAAACGTATTCGCGAAACGATAATCGTTGAGGGTAGATATGACGTAAACACATTGAAACAGTGTGTGGATGCGCATATCGTCGAAACCGCAGGCTTTGGCATATTCAATGACAAAGAGAAAAGAAAGCTTATAGAGATGCTTGCGGAAAAGAATGGAATTATCATTTTTACAGACAGCGACGGAGCCGGGTTTGTTATAAGAAATCATCTTAAGGGCCTTGTGAAAAAGGGTGTTGTAAAGCATGCATATATTCCGGAAATAGAAGGAAAAGAGCGCAGAAAGGCGTCTGCGTCAAAGGCCGGACTTATTGGCGTCGAAGGAATGACAGCTGAAGTAATCATAGAGTCACTGCGTCGCGCAGGAGCAACCTTTGAAGGTGAAGAACGAGAGCCCCGTGCGGAAATTACAAAGCTTGATATGTATGAACTCGGCTTATCCGGCGGAGCAAACAGCGCTGAAAAACGCGGAAAGCTCGCGCAGAAGCTCGGGTTGCCGAAGCTGATGAGCGCCAATGCAATGATGCAGGCAATCAATATGATTTTTACGCGTGAAGAGTTTGAAACAGCGGTTCACACACTTTGATGCTTGTATTTTTTTGAAGCACCTCCTTGCAATGCTGTTATTGCAGGGAGGTGCTTTTCATATACTTTTTTGTGAGGTGATGAAATGTACAGGCGGATGAATGATAAAAAACAGAAGAAAAAAAGCTTTTTTCCATTCCGCTTGCTTTTATGCGCAGCAATAATTTGTGCAGCGGCATATATGAAATATACGGATGCGCCGATATACAGAAAGGCGTCGCAGGTGATATCCGAAAAGCTGAAAATAGATCAGGCAGTCGAGGCAGTAAGTCGCGCTGCGGATATCGGCGAAGAAATCGCGGAGGCGTTTAAGGCGGACGAGATTGAGGAAAAGGTTGAGCAAAAGTCAGAGCCGGTGTTTGATGCGGATTATTATACAGACGACAGCTTTGAAGAATTGCAAAAAGAGATTGAGGAGCAGCGCGAAAAAGCTGCAGAAGAAGAAAAACAGCTCAGTGTGGAAACACTGAGCTTTCAAATGGGCGAAGAAGAACTGCACGATGATACAAAAGCAGAGCCGTTCAGAATACCGCCACCATCATATTGCAGTTATGAGAAGATAAATATAGGCTTTAAATATAAGACGCCGCTATACGGTGTGATAACATCAAAATTCGGATATCGCGATCATCCTATTATCAACGATGCAAGCTTTCACACGGGGTTGGATATAGCGGCAAAGAAAGGAACTGCAATAGGTGCGTTTGCTGACGGAACAGTTCTCGAAGCAGGAAGGAATTCGACATACGGAAACTATCTTCTCATAGAACACACAGGGGGAATAAGAAGCTTCTATGGGCATAATTCAAAGCTTTCGGTAAAGAAGGGGCAGAAGGTTAAAATAGGGCAGAAGATTGCCGAGGTCGGAAGTACGGGAATGTCAACGGGTCCGCACTTGCATTTTGAAGTGAGGAAGGGAACGACGCGGCTGGATCCGGCGCTGTATATCTCAAATGAGGTGGTATGAGAGAAATTAAGTTTGGGAAATTCAGAATAAGTCTTCCGTTTGTTTTGCTGATTTGTTTGATGGTTGTGCTTGATGAAAACTATATATTCATTACAACCTTTTTTGCGATTCTCATTCACGAGCTTGCACATATAGCGGCTGTCAGGATCTGTGGAGGAAAAATAGACGGGGTTGATGTCCGTGTGTTCGGTATCCGGATAAATGTTCCGGAACTTAAGTTCTTGTCGTATAAAAAGGAAATAATAATAGCTGCCGCAGGTCCGGTTGCCGGAATAATAGCGGCAATTTCGGGAGCTGCGGCAGCTGGTGTCTTTGGTTTAAAAAATACAGAGTATTTTGTGGGTGTCAATGTTGTTATAACAGCGATAAATCTTATTCCTGTGTTTCCGCTTGATGGCGGAAGAATCACGTTGTCTTTGCTGCTTTTGCTTTTTCCTGTGAGAGCAGCATATGTAATAAGCTATATATTGAGCATTTTTTCGATAGCTGCGCTGTTTTCGCTATGTGTGTTTCTTGCGATGCACGGAATACTTAACCCATCGCTTGTAATATTCTCAATATATGTAGCGGTGTGTGGGATCAGGCTTCGTCCTCTTCTGTAAGCCTTTTGACAAAAAGCCTTTCTTTTGCTGTAAGAGGAGCAGAATCAAGCATATCCGGGCGCTTTTGCAATGTGCGGACAATGGATTGCTCACGGCGCCATTTTTTTATGTTCGCGTGATGTCCGGAAAGAAGTATTTCCGGAACTTCTCTGTCGTGCCATACGGCAGGTCTTGTATATTGCGGATATTCAAGTAATCCGGAAAAATGGCTCTCTTCGGAAAAACATTCTTCGTCGGAAAGTACACCCGGGAGCATTCTGGCAATTGCGTCAGTAACGGCCATTGCGGGAATCTCTCCGCCGGTGAGAACGAAATCACCGATGGAAATTTCCTCATCGACACATTCCTCTATAAAACGCTCGTCTATGCCTCCGTAATGGCCACAAACGAGAATGAGGTGTGAGTGTTCGGCCAGAAGTGTTTTTGCCTTTTCCTGATTAAAAACGGAGCCTTGCGGTGACATATAAATTGTGTGGGCGTCGGGGGCGTTTTCTTTGATTGCCGCCCAACAATTATATAAAGCATCAGCATACATAACCATTCCCATACCTCCGCCATAGGGGTAATCATCCACCTGCTTCTGCTTGTTTTTCGTATAATCACGTATCTGATGGAAGTTAACCGTGAGCTTTCCGTCACGGCGCGCACGGCCGATAATGCTTTCGCTCATCATTGCGTCACAAGCGTCAGGGAAGAGGGTCATAATATCAATCTGCAATGCGATCGCCTCCTTTTTCGACACGCATTCCGGGAATTGTGGAGACGTGCATAACGCCTGCGTCGAGGTCAACACTGCGTATGAATTCCTCGACCGCAGGAATCATATATTCGTGCTCACCGCGTATTACATAAACATCGCTCGATGGAAGCGTGAGCACCTCGACGATTTCTCCGAGTTCAGTTCCGTCTTTGTCAATAACCGTAAGTCCTTCCAGGTCAGCAATGAAATATGAGCCCTCGTCGAGCTCGACCTCATCGCGGTCAACGCAAACACACTTGTTGCGGTATTTCTGGGCTTCATTGATATTGTTTATGCCGCGAAGCTTGAGCAAAACACAGGTTTTGTGAACTCGTGCGCGTTCAACCTCAAATGCGTTGCCGTCTATATATACAACGTCAAAATCACACAAAAAGTCATCAGTGTCGCTCCAGGGCTGAACCTTGAGTTCACCGTATACGCTGTGGGTATTGACGATTTTTCCTGCTTCAATAAATTCCATAATATTCATCCTTACAAATTCGGAGCTGTCACTTGAAATGACAGCTCCGAGATTTTTAATCAGTCAATAATGTCAACTGATACCTTGGTGTTATCCTTGAGAGCGGCTGCTTTTATAACTGCGCGGATTTCCTTTGCAATGCGGCCGTGCTTGCCGATAACTTTACCCATATCTTCAGGAGCAACACGAAGCTCGAGAACAAGCTCGTCCTCTTTCTGAACCTCAGTTACACTGACAGCGTCGGGATTTTCAACAAGGCTTTTAGCAATGTAAGTTAAAAGGTCTTTCATAGGTTGTCACCTTTTCTCCGGTTTCACCGGTGGCAATTTACTGGATAGCTCCTGTGCGCTTTAAGAGAGCTTTCACAGTGTCTGTGGGCTGTGCGCCTTTCTTCATCCACTCAAGAGCGCGGTCTGTGTCGATCTTGATTTCAGCGGGTTCTGTGAGGGGGTTGTATGTTCCGATTTCCTCGATGAATCTGCCATCACGCGGGAATCTTGAATCAGCAACAACAACACGATAGAACGGAGCCTTCTTTGCACCGATTCTGCGAAGTCTGATTTTAACCATTATTTTTCACCTCCGATAAGTTTTTTATAAAAGCAAATTTATATAAAGTTGTTTGCTTACTGAGTTGTTAGAAGGGAAAGGGGAATCCTTTCCCACCGCCACGCTGCGAGCGACGTGCTTTGCGTGACATCTGCTTCATCATAGCGCCGCCTGTCATCTGCTTCATCATCTTCCGGGATGCTTCAAACTGCTTCAGAAGCTTATTCACTTCCTCGACGGTAACTCCACTGCCGGCTGCGATTCGTTTTTTGCGGCTAAAATTTATCTGTGAAGGGTTGTCTCGTTCATAGGGGGTCATTGATGAAATGATAGCATCGATGCGAAGTAAGGCGCGTTCGTCTATCTTGACTCCTGCAAGGGCCTTGTGGTCGATTCCGGGGATCATTTTGATAAGATCCGTCATCGAGCCCATGCTTTGCATCTGCTTCATCTGCTCGCGGAAATCCGTGAGAGTGAATGAGTTTTCCCGAATCTTCTTTTCAAGCTCAAGTGCTTGCTTTTCGTCAAAAGCCTGCTCCGCTTTTTCGATGAGCGAGAGAACGTCACCCATTCCGAGGATTCTTGAAGCTATGCGATCAGGGTGAAACGGCTCAATTCCATCGAGCTTTTCGCCGACGCCGACAAATTTTATCGGCTTTCCGGTGACGGCTCTGACAGAAAGCGCAGCACCGCCTCTTGCGTCGCCATCGAGCTTTGTGAGGAAAACGCTGTCTATGCCGAGGGCGTCGTTGAAGGCTGTCGCTGTGCTGACAGCATCCTGGCCGCTCATTGCATCTATAACAAGCATTATCTCAGTCGGATTGACCTCGGCCTTTATCGCTTTGAGCTCATTCATAAGCTCTTCGTCGATGTGAAGACGGCCTGCGGTATCAAGAAAAACGATGTCATTTCCGTGAGATTCAGCGTGGGCTTTGGCAAGCCTTGCAATCTCAACCGGAGATTTTCCTTCAGCCTTGAAAACGGGGATATCAAGCTGCGCACCGAGAACCTCGAGCTGCTTGATAGCTGCCGGTCTGTAGATGTCACAAGCTGCAAGAAGCGGCCTTTTTGAAGCCGTTTTGCGAAGGTGTGCAGCAAGCTTTGAAATGTTTGTTGTTTTACCTGCGCCCTGAAGACCGACAAACATAACGATTGTCGGGGGCTTGGGAGAGATGTTCAGCTTTTCGCCTGCACCACCCATAAGCGCGGTGATTTCTTCGTTTACTATTTTTACAATCTGCTGAGCCGGGTTAAGACCTTCCAATACCTCAGCACCAACCGCACGCTCAGAAACCCTTGCAACAAAATCGCGAACAACTTTGAAGTTGACGTCTGCTTCAAGAAGCGCCAGCTTGATTTCACGCATGGATTCCTTTATATCGCGCTCTGTCAATCGTCCTTTTGAGCGAAGCTTTTTAAAAGCGGCGGAAATCTTGTCGGTAAGACTTTCAAAAGCCATTTATTGCCTCCGTAAATAAAAATCAATCATCCAGAGCTTTTGCCAGGTCGATTATCTCGGCTGTGCAAATATCAAGCTCATAGTTTCTGTAGTTTGTGTCGTTTATGAGTCTTATACGCTCTGCTGCTTCAGTTATTTTGCGGACATTGTCTGAAAGCTTGCCGTATTTTTCGGCAAGGCCGAGCTTGCTTTCAAATTTTCTCAGAATTTCTTCGGAGCGGACAATGCTGTCGCGTACACCCTGGCGAGTTATGCCGAGATGCTCTGCAATTTCCGCAAGAGAAAGGTCCTCGTTGTAATAAAGGTCAAAAAGCTCTCTTTGCTTTTCTGTGAGTATGTCGCCGTAGAAATCGAATAAAATCGTAAGCTCGAGAGTAACATTTCTCATACGAAATCCTCCTTTGTAAAGTCAACTCGCTTTACAATAACGTATTTTACCACAAATAGCGCCTTATGTCAAGTGAAAAAATACATATTGTATTTATTTAATATTTGCTTAATTTTCTGTTGAAGCATTGCTTTTTGTGTTGGGGGAATACTTGTGCCAGAAATAAATCGGAACAGCGCTCCAACCGTGGCAAAGACTCCCGGCCTTGGTGAAGGCGTCTCCGCCATTTATGGTCTCCCAGAACGTTGTTGAACCGGAAAAAAGCATATTTCCCCAAGTTTTTATAATATAGTCGTTTATGTGATTATAATACTTTTCGGCCTCTCCCATAAGTGCATCAATCTTATATATATAGTGTGACAGTGTTATCTTTATCCATGGATTTTCATCATTTGCAAGCTCACTGCGCAGTTTTCCGGAAAAATCTTCAGGTACCAATCCGCAAAGGAGAGCAAGAGATTGCACAAGCTCTGCAAAGTGTTTTTTGTCGCTGAAGGTTGAATAAGCCATATCATCTTCACTCCAGAAGGCATTATGGAAATTACTTTCAATTTCCTTCATAATGCCTGCATACCGTCCGTCATTAAAGAGCTTTTTGTATGAGAGAAGTGCGGCATAGAAAAAGAGTGTAAGTGCGGCGCTTTCCTGAGGTTTATCAGATTTGTTGTTGTTTCCGGCAAGCCCATCTGACCATTCAAAATAATTCCAGTAATATACACCTTCAAGCGAAGAAAGAATGCCTTTTTTTGCCCGTTCTGAAAACTTGTCGAGAATAAACCGCATAGTATCACCAAAGGTGTTGTATTTTTGACCACCGTAGGAAACAAGCTCTTCACAGGCAATTACCCAGGCTAATGTGAAAGAGGGGATTGTTTTTGGGTTTTCGGAAGGTGTTGTTATGGGAAACATTCCGTCAGAACGGAGCGAAGGCTCGAAAAGCTTCCAACAAGCATAAGGATAGTCATATTCTCCGAACGCATAATAACAAAAAAGTGCCTGATTGCGTGAATCCATTGCATACTGTGCCTGTTCACGCCAGGGACAATCTTCAAAATGCTCATGCATACATAACTTGAGTGTTTCAACGGATGCATCATAAATCTTTCTTGCAAGTGAATCGGTGAGTGATTCGGGATAGGAAAGGAGATTAAGTGGATATTCCGTATGTCGTATTGATAAATGATATAAAGTGAATGGCTTGTCTGTTCGAGCATGAAGCTCAAGATATCTGCCTGAAATGCGTTTGAAATAATGGGTGAAACTCTGCCTTCCACTGCGTGAAGTATATGAAAATGCAAAGTTTCTTTGACCGACACTTGAACGGACTCTTCCATCGTCAAGATGTTCGCC
>JAFSIZ010000196.1 GCA_017439555.1 Oscillospiraceae bacterium
AAGAAGGTGGTTAAATGAAAGAAAATAAACTTTCTGAACTTTCGATGGACTTTTCTATAGATATTATAAACCTCGTAAAATATTTGAAATCCAACCACGAATCCATTGTTTCCAACCAAATTGGAAGAAGTGGGACAAGCATAGGTGCAAACATTCACGAAGCACAGTATGCACAAGGAAGGAAAGATTTTATTTCAAAACTTGAAATAGCATTGAAGGAAGCAAGTGAAACTGGTTATTGGCTTGAATTACTGTATAAAACAAACTATATTGATGAACAATTATATAAAACCATTTCTGCAAAGTGTACCTCTTTGCGTGTAATGTTAATTGCATCCTGTAGGA
Source organism: Oscillospiraceae bacterium (assembly GCA_017439555.1). Classification (GTDB taxonomy): domain Bacteria; phylum Bacillota; class Clostridia; order Oscillospirales; family JAAYXM01; genus SIG480. The sequence goes on from JAFSIZ010000196.1 coordinate 346, forward strand.
CAGCAAAGGAAAATAGTAATTGCAAATGATGACGCTGACGCTGATGATGTTTGCCTGCGGCAAATGATGACGCTGACGCTGATGATGCTTGCCTTGCGGCAAATGATGATGCTGATGCTGATGATGCTTGCCTTGTGGCAAATGATGACGCTGACGCTGATGATGCTTGCCTGTGGCAAATGATGACGCTGACGCTGATGATGCTTGCCTTGCGGCAAATGATGACGCTGACGCTGATGATGTTTGCCTTGTGGCAAATGATGACGCTGACGCTGATGATGTTTGCCTTGTGGCTACCGATCTCCCCTTTGCTATTTGTGTAAAAAAATTACACTAATTTTGATAATATGTGTAAAAGTGTTGCATTTTATAAATATGTGTGTTATAATATACATATAAAAGAAAATAAAGAGGTGGATTTATGCTTAAAAGTTACGAGATTAATAATTTTAAGTCTTTCAAAAATACAACTATAGTTGATTTCAAGAAAACAAACTACCATATACTTTCAGACACCAATACCTGCAATGATATTTTAAAAGGAATGATGTTTGTCGGTGCAAATGCTTCGGGTAAATCCAATTCAATTATTGCAGTTAAATTCTTATTGGACTGTTTGCTGGGGAAAAATGATGTTGCAATGGATAACTATATTTGTTTATTTTCTAAAGATCCCACAATGGCGCTGAAATATACATTTGTGATTGACAATTGCAATATTGAATATAGGCTTTCCTACCAAAGAATTGATAAATTTATAAAGGAAGAGTTGCTTTTAAACGGGATGTCGGTGTTTAAACGGGACGGTTCTGTTGCGACAGTTGAAATTACAGAGAAAACAACACATACGGATGTGCCGAAAAACACATTGTTCCTTAGAGATATTTACTTTAATACAAAATTTCGGGGCAACAGCACTCTGCAGAAATGGTTTGAATTTTTAAGCAATTCTGTATATCTTGACTTGTACGAGCAAAGAGCAATACAATACAGAGATATAGACTTATCCTTAAAATCATATATAGAGGAGCGGGGAGCAGAGCAAATCAATTCATTCTTTGATGAGTACAACTTTGAACAGCATATTGAATATGACAAAACGGCTAAAGGAAATTTAATTTCCGTAGAGGCACCGGAAAAAATGATTTATTTTAAAAGAAAAGGTATAGAAGAGCCGATACCGTATATGCTTGAATCCTTAGGAAACAGAACACTGCTCCGTCTGTTACCGTTTTTTTTCCATTGCATTGAAAATAGCGGGATGCTTTTGTTAGACGAATTTTCCAGCGGTTTTCATAATGAACTTGAAGAATTGTTAATCAGATATTTCATGCGTAAATCCAATGGTGCTCAGTTAATCTTTGTTTCTCATTCGACCAATTTAATTTCCAACAGTTTACTCAGACCTGACCAGATATATTCTGTTGATTTCGGAAAGAACGGAAGTTGTATAAAAAAATTTTCCAGTGAAAAACCAAGAGAGGCACAAAATTTAGAAAAAATGTATCTGGGCGGAGTGTTTAATGGGGTGCCGAAATATGAATATAAAATTAAATAAAGATAAATCAATAGGAAAGGTTCTTTATATAGTTGAAGGAGGAAAGACGGAACCGTACATTTTGCACCGGCTTTTCTCAAAGTTGTTTGACTATCAGGTGGAAATGATTATTCGTGATAAAGGGTATCATAAATATAATTCAAAAGAAAATCCCACCTCTCAGGTGTTTGTTATCAATGCACAGGAAAGCAATATTAAAAACATCCATAAAGACAATGAATTTCTGAACAACCTGTTCAGAGAACTCATTGAAAATTACGATTTTGATATTGATAATTCTGCGATGTTTTATCTGTTTGACAGGGATAACAGGTCCAACACGGATTCAGAAATGATAAAAGGTCTGATTACATCCCTTTCAAATTCAAGGGAAAATGAAAATTATCTTCGCCAGGGGTTGTTACTGCTGAGTTATCCTTCAATAGAAAGTTTTACACTCAGTAATTTTCAAACAGACTGCTTTACAAACAAATTCAAAACCGGAGATGAATTAAAAATCTTTCTCCACAAGGGAAATATTAATCATCAGAATATATCGGAAGAAACACTTGTTTCTGCAACAGAGGAATTGTTGAATGCATTTCGTCTTATGAATATAGACAGTTACGATATAGATAATTTTGGCAGTTGTAATATGGATATTTTCAATTACGAAGAAAGTGCCTTTGCTAAAGAACAATTGTATCGGGCGTTGAGTTTGGTGTGTATATCACTTATTGATTTAGGATTAATAGAGATTATTTAAAAGAGTTTGCAAAGCAAACTCAATGAATTGCCTGCGGCAAATGATGACGCTGATGCTGATGATGTTTGCCTGGTGGCAAATGATGACGCTGACGCTGATGATGTTTGCCTTGTGGCAAATGATGACGCTGACGCTGATGATGTTTGCCTTGCGGCAAATGATGACGCTGACGCTGATGATGTTTGCCTGCGGCAAATGATGACGCTGACGCTGATGATGTTTGCCTGCGGCAAATTATGTCTCTGACACATCAGAGCAAACATCTCATCATTGCGAGTGTAACGAGCAACATCATATTTGCGACGCAAATGCATCATATCGCCTTTGGCGATGCATAATTTTTTCAAAAGGAGGGTACTATGTCGGACAGAGTTTACATTGCCATAGACTTAAAGTCGTTTTATGCATCGGTGGAATGTATGGAACGGGGACTTGACCCCATGACAACAAATCTTGTGGTTGCGGACAGCGGCCGCACCGAAAAAACAATCTGTCTTGCGGTGTCTCCCTCCCTCAAGAGTTTCGGAATACCCGGCAGACCACGGCTTTTTGAGGTGGTTCAGAGGCTAAAGGAAGTAAATAACCGGAGAAAATATAACGCCCCCGGGGGAAAACTGACCGGAAAATCATACAGTTACACGCAACTTGCAGACAATCCGTCTCTTGAGGTTTCGTATATCGTTGCACCGCCTCAGATGGCAAAATACATGGAGGTCAGCACCAAAATATACAAAACATATCTGAAATTCATATCCTCCGATGATATTCATGTATATTCCATAGACGAGGTGTTTATAGATGCAACACAGTATCTTGCAATATACAAATGTACTCCGCGGGAACTTGCCCGCAGAATTATACGGGAGGTCCTGAAAGAAACAGGAATTACCGCAACTGTCGGGATAGGAACAAATCTCTACCTTTGCAAAGTTGCCATGGATATTGTGGCAAAGAAAATGCCCGCAGACCGTGACGGCGTGCGGATTGCCGAACTGGATATGATGTCTTATCGGGAAAAACTGTGGGATCACCGTCCGCTTACGGATTTTTGGCGGGTGGGCAAAGGATATGCCTCAAAACTTGAAAAAAACGGAATGTTTACTATGGGTGATGTTGCACTCATGTCGGTTAATGAGTGGGGCGAAGACCTGCTTTATAAACTTTTCGGTGTAAATGCCCAACTCCTTATAGACCACGCATGGGGATGGGAACCCTGTACCATACAGGACATTAAAAATTATAAACCCTCCGAAAACAGTATAAGTTCGGGACAGGTTCTTCATCAGCCTTACGACGCTGAAAAGGCAAAAATCATTGTCCGGGAAATGACCGATATGCTGGTTTTGGATTTGGTGGAAAAACACCTTGTCACCAACCAACTTGTCCTTACAGTCGGGTATGACGCAGAAAATCTTACCCGCAGTGAAATACTCCGGGACTATGATGGCGAGGTAACCCTGGACAGTTACGGCAGAAAAATCCCCAAACACGCTCACGGAACGGCAAATCTTGAAAACTTCACCTCTTCAACCCGAATAATAACAAAAGAAATGCTGAAACTTTATGACAGAATAATAAACCCCGGACTTTTGGTACGCAGGATAAATGTGACCGCCTGCCGTGTAACAGATGAAACCGCAGCCGCCGCTTATTTACAGCCTCAGCAAATCAGCCTTTTTTCCGACAGCGACCTGCAGAAAAAAGAAGAAAAATCCCTGTCCCGTGAAAAAAAGGCACAGAAAGCCATTATAGAAGTACGCAGAAAGTACGGCAAAAACGCCATTCTCAAAGGAACAAATTTACAGGAAGGCTCAACCGCAAGACAGCGAAACAACCAGGTGGGAGGCCATAAGGCATAAAAAGTTTCATGTCCTGCCTCCGCAATCTATACAAAATATGGTTGTTGTTATAAAAAAGAACACATCCTTCAGGGTATTTTCCCCTGTGATGTGTTCTTTTTTTGCGTAATCAGAATAATTTTACAAACTTTCGAGGAAGGCGAGGAGGAAGGCTTTTTGCTTGGGAGAAAGTTTAGAGAAGGCTGCTGATATTTCGTCCGAGGTTTTTTCTTCTTTAAAGAACTCCTCCATGGAAATACTCATGGCGTCGCAAAGGAGTTGAAGATGTCCGATTGTAATGTCTGCCTGACCGCGTTCCACCCGCCTCAGATGAGTCTGTGACACACCTGCTTTTTCGGCAAGACCGTTCTGAGTCAATCCACAACATTCCCGCAAACTTATAATTCTTTTACTTACATCCATAGTATGCCTCCCGGTTAGTCTTATAAGAATATTCTATCACAAAACCATAGCAATAATTATAGTTATAGGGTTGACAAATTAGTTTTATAGTGCTATAATAAAACAGTTGTGAGATTATATAAATATATTAAACGGAGGATTTTAAAGGTGAAAAATATTAAACGGAGGATTTTAAAGATGAAAAAATTTTTATTATTATTATTGGCATTTGTAATGTGCCTTGCCCCATGTATAGCAGTTAGTGCAAATACTATTGAAGATAATGTAGCGGAATTATTTGCATATACAAACTATTCCAACTTTAATACTAATTACACATTGACAGGAAATATGGCAAATGACATTGCCGCTGTCGCCTATGCTCAGTTAGGTAAATCTACTTCTGATTTGGGATACACGAATGCATGGTGCGCATATTTTGTTTCCGATTGTGCGAGGATAGCAGGTGTTCCTACAACAGTTCTAAAAAACTATAGTTATGCCGCACCGGGTGGATTTGGGTTGAGCGATTCTCAGAAAATCAGTAAAAGTGATGCCCGAAACGGAGATTTAGTATTTTGGCGTTGTTCCAATGGAAGTTGTGGTACAACAGCATCCGGAGTCACGTGGTGGCATGTCGGTATTCAATACAACGGAAAAGTTGTAAGCGGAAACAGCGGTGGATATGTAAAATGGTATGAACCACAATATTATTCCGATGGCAATGGTCATTCTGGTTCATCAATGGAGGTTTTATATTATCGTCCCAATTATACAACTAACGCTACAGAGAGAATTGAAAATTTGAAAAAATTATTTCCAAGCGGAAGTTTTTTTAGCGTTAACGGACAAGCGTGCAGTCATACATCAAGCGGAACATGCAATAATTGCGAATTAACTCATATTTTGCAAAGAGATGATTTGAAAGATTATCGATTCTCAGATGGTGGCTCGTGGACATGTTTGGGGTTCGCAAAATTTGCCTGGTATTTTATACATGGCAAAGTCTGGAGTGGCAGTTACGACGTTATAGTAAATAAAGGAGATTTCAATAAAAATCTTTTCAGTCAAGCTGTACCCGGTGACATGATTTATTTTTTTGATGGTTCCGGTAATTTCCGTCATGCAGCCATATTCGGCGGTAGTGCAACTGACACATCAGCCGTATTCTATCATGCAAACACAGGCGGAGTACCAAACAAGGTCAGCTACGGTAGTTGGAACTATTCAGCAATGGCCAGTTCTTACGGAAGCGGTTCGTATGCTAGATTGCTTCGCATAAAAGGATATGTTCCTGAAACAAACTACACAATTAACTACAACGCTAACGGAGGAAGTGGTGCTCCTGCGGCACAGACCGCAACAAAGGGAAGTAAAATAACGCTCAGCTCAACTATACCAACAAGAAGCGGTTATACATTTATGGGATGGGCAACTTCAAGCAGTGCAACTGCCGTAGAGTATTACCCCGGCACAACCTACACTGTGACAGGAAATGCTACATTATATGCTGTCTGGTGCAATGCTACCAACTGGACAAGTTGGAGTGCCTGGAGCACTACAAATCCGGGCAACAAGGCGTACCAGCAAGTTGAGGCAAAAACTCAGTACGGATATTATCACTATACAATGATATGGGGAGACGGAAGTAAGGGTGCATATCCTATACCAATGTCCGAAATGCAAAAAATTTTTCCTCAATATACATTAAGCAATGAAGTATATCATGAATACTGGTCTGACTCTAAATTAGAATTGTATACTCAAAACGGAGTACAAACAAACGCCACTTATAATGGCAAATTGTATATTTCGTATGTAAATTCGTGTTGTTCATCGCAAATTTCAGCACTTAATAACTTGTTTTCTCTTGATAAAACAAGAACTTTATATCGTTCGCGTCTTCCAAAAATCACTGTAACTCTTGACGCCAACGGAGGTACAACACCTACTGCAAGTAAAACAGCAACCTACGGCTCGACTTACGGAACACTCCCCACACCCACCAGAACAGGATATACATTTAACGGTTGGTACACTGCCGCAAGCGGCGGAACTAAAATTACCGAAAGTTCCACTGTGAATATTACTGCAAATCAAACACTATATGCACAGTGGACACCAAAAACCTACACAGTAACATTCAATGCTAACGGAGGCACGGGTGCTCCTGCAGCACAGAATAAAACTCACGATGTTGCACTTACACTCAGCAGCACAAAGCCCACAAGAGATGGATATACTTTCAAAGGATGGGCAACGAGTGCAAACGGCAGTGTGGCATACGCCGCCGGTGCAAACTATACCGCCGACGCAAACGCAACTCTTTATGCTGTATGGCAGGCAAATTTGCCGGGTAAACCTATTTTAAAACTTGAAAAAACATCATATTACACCTATGAAACCGTTACATGTACTTGGGATGCAGTAAGCGACTGTGAGTATTATAATGTGTTTATCCGAGATAGACACACGGGATTTGAGATTAGAACTGTTCATGAATACTATGGAACACAATACTCTTTTGGAGCCTATCATTCAGGTTCGTTTTATATGGATGTTTATGCAGTGAATAAAGAAAAGCAGGAAACGAAAGGTGAACGTGTATATTTCACAGTTAATCCTCGTCCCACTTACACAGTAACATTCAATGATAACGGAGGCACGGGTGCTCCTACGGCACAGATAAAAACACACGATGAGAATCTTACACTCAGTAATACTACGCCTACAAGAGCAGGATATACTTTCAAAGGCTGGGCAACGAGCGCAAACGGCAGTGTGGCATACGCCGCCGGTGCAACATATTCGGCAAATAGTGCAGTAACACTTTATGCTGTATGGGAAATAAACAATATTTCTGTAACAGGAGTAACTCTCAATAAAACCTCTGCAACCTTGACAGTGGGAGATACCGAAACACTTACAGCAACAGTTGCACCCGGCAATGCAACAAACAAAACTGTAACCTGGACTTCATCAAATACAAGCGTTGCAACAGTTTCAAACGGTGTTGTTACTGCAAAAGCGGCAGGAACAACGACAATTACAGTAAAAACTGCTGACGGAAACAAAACAGCAACCTGTGCTGTTACGGTAAACGCTGTTGACCGGGATTTACCGTCTCTTAAGATAGAAGATACCACAGTCAGACCGGGCGAAGAATTTTATGTAGATATTGTTGCGGAAAACTGCGACTCGATAAAGGCAATAACCATTAATGAGATAGAGTACAGCCAATCATTGACTCTTACAAGAGCGGAATGGCTTTTGACAGGATCTATGCTCAATGCAGTTGATATTAACGGAGATTCACTGATTGTTTTCCAAAATGCAATTAATGCAAACAAAGCGGTTATGCGCCTGTATTTCACAGCAGACAGCGGGGCAACAGACGGGGACGCATACATCCGTTACAAAGCAAAGGGAACCGATGCGTCAAATAAGACCTTTGATTTTGTTGAGTACGAAGGAAAGGTTATTGTCAGAACCTTTATTGTCGGAGACTGTGACGGTGACGAAGAAGTTACTATTGACGATGCAATTTATCTTGCATTTTACACATTCTATCAGGACAGATATCCCATTCCGAACGGCATGAATGTAGATTTTGACAAAGATGGTGCAGTTACCATAGACGACGCAATTTATCTTGCATTCCACACCTTCTACCAGGACAGATATCCCTTGGAATAAAAAGACAGGAGAAGATATATGAAAAAGTTTTTCGGACTTATACTTGCTTTAATTGCGGTGCTTCTGATGATGCCTTTCGTTATGGCATCATCAACACCCACAATAGTAATGTCAAGCAGCAGCGGACATGATGTAGGAGATACTGTGACATTAACCATTTCCTTTGACTATGGCGACAAAAAAATAAAAAGTATGGCTATGGACAGTTTTACATACGACAAAAATGTGCTGAAACTGAAATCTCTTAACTGGGAGATAAGCGGTTTACTTACTTCTGCCAATCCCGATGGTGATTCCATGATTGCTTTTGCGTCTGCCTCAAAGGTCAGCGGTGTTGTAATGAAAGCAGAGGTTGAGGTTGTTGGCAGAAGTGACGATTTGACACAGGAAATTACTTTCAATGCTATTATTACACCCGAAACAGGAAGTAATATGAATGTGGCAGTGACAAGCGGAGTGATTACAATCAAGCCGGAGGAGGTCCCCGGAGACATAGACGGTGACGACCAGGTTACCGACAGTGACGCTATTTACCTTATGTATTATACATTCTTCCCGGATGACTATCCCATAAATCAGAATTGTGACTTTGACGGCGACGGCGAGGTTACCGACAGTGATGCAATTTATTTGATGTACTATACATTCTTCCCCGATGATTATCCGTTGCCGGAATAATTATTGACAGGATTATACATCCGTTGTACAAGAACGCTTTTCCTTGGCGGAGTTAATGTGGTGGGTATGATTGCAAATTCTATTGACAATAAATATTATTTGTGGTATAATTATATTTAGAATGGCGGAGACTCACATAAATATAACCCGGAGGAAAAATGAAAAAAAACGGATTTCTGATGTTTGTTATGGTTGCGGTGCTGTGTTTCGGCACGGTTGTCTGCTTTGCAGACGGTGTAACTGTCGGGACAGTTTCGTTTGCCAACCGCATCGGACCCGACGGCAATCCCACCGACGATATAGTAATGACGATGGGAATTGATATGCCGGCAAACACAAACCAAATAACCCTTTGTGTTTTTGGCGATGACATTACAGATGTGGAAACGGCACAGCAGAGTAATAAACTGATACATATAGACCAGTTTGATGCTCCCCGCGACAATAAACTGATTGTTACACTCAGCAAGGCGGCAATATTGTCTGCAACAGGTGCGTCGGATGCAGATGGTGCAACAATTTATGTAAGATTGGGTGCAGATACCGTCGACTCTCCGGAAAATGAGGCGGTTGTTATATCCCTTAGTTCTGTTAAGACGGGAGATATAGACGGCGACAGCCGGATTAACGACAGCGACGCTATTTACCTTATGTATTATACATTTTTCCCGGATGACTATCCCGTAAATCAGGATTGCGACTTTGACGGCGACGGTCAGGTGACCGACAGCGACGCCATCTATCTTATGTACTATACCTTCTTCCCGGATGATTATCCGTTGCCGGAATAGCAGGTAATATAAAATTTTATCATAAAGAGGAATGAGGAGAAAAAATGAAAAGATTCTTATCATTGATGTTAAGCATTGTTATGATTTTTACAGCCATACCGACTGTATTTGCTGCTACTGATAAGGTGACTATGCAGGCATCGCACTCAACTGCGTATGTCGGAGAAACCGTAACCTTTATCGTTTCGGTAAACGGTGCGGAAAATGCATCATCGGCAGCGGTTGATGTTTCGTTTACTGATAATTTTGAATTTGTCAGTGCAGAATGGCTTTTAACCGGCGGATTTATGTCAGACTATGACTCAAGAGAAGATAAGCACAAAGGTATTTTTGCTTATGATAATTTTGACGGTAATATGAACGGAGATATTTTCAAACTGACACTGAAAGCAAAGACACCTTCCGCAGACATGCAGGATGTCAGCATCAATGTTCAGCACAAGAAAAACTCAACTACTGTTCTTAACGAAACCGCAGTGAACTCTGTTAAAATTATCGGAAAACTTACAGGAACACTTGCAGTTACAGGTGTGTCGGCTCCCGTTAAGAATGCTGTTCCTGTTGGTGAAAGTGATATTACAGCACCTGAAAATACAACAATAACTTCTGTTGACTGGTCTCCCGCTCACAGTGCGTTTGCGGCAGAAACCGTATATTCTGTAATCATAAATGTCAAAGCAGATGCAGGATATGAATTTGCAAACGGTGTTGCATTTACTGTTGACAGTGAAAACTGGACTGCAGAAAAGCAGGCTGACGGAAGTTATAATCTTTCCAGAACTTTTCCTGCTACAGCGGCAAAGGATACTCCCGTTTGTGTTGCTCCCGCAAATATAACCGCAACCTACGGTCAGACACTTTCTGAGATTACCCTTACCAATTCTGCAGGAAACACAGAAGGTACATGGAGTTGGATGACACCCTCCGCCTCTGTAGGAAATGCATCGGCTGCTCCCGTAAACTTCAAGGCTAAATTCGTTCCCGCAGACACTGCAAACTACTTAACCGTTGAAAACATTGATGTTCCGGTTACTGTAAATGCAAAGAACATTACCGTATCCGTTGCAGCAATTGCAGACCAGGAATACACCGGAAGCCAGATTAAGCCTGTTGTTGCAGTTACAGGCGACGGCAAAACATTGGCTCTTGGTACCGACTACACTGTTGACTACGGTGAAAACATTAATGCAGGTACAGGTACGGTTACTGTTAAGGCAAAGGCTGACGGCAACTATACTTTCACAGATACCGCAAAGGATTTCAACATTGTTGCAAAGGCAGGCACAGTTTCAATCAGCGGTGATTTGAATGTAACCTTCGGTACAGCAGTACCCGATGTGACAATCAATACAAACGGCAGTGACGGCGCAACAACCGTATATTATTACACAAATCAGGACTGCACAGAAGGCAAAACAACAACCAAACCCACCAATGCAGGAAACTACTGGGTACAGGTTGAAATGGTGGCAGGAACAAATTATACAAGTGCTGAAAGTAATGTTTTAGAGTTCACCATTTCCCGTGCGGATATTACTCCCGCAGTTACAATCACAGGCTGGACATACAAAGATTCGGCAAATGATGCTTCTGTTACCGGAAATACCGGAAACGGCACTGTGACATATGAATACAAGGTTAAAGATGCAAGTGACGATACATACACTCAGACAATTCCTGTAAATGCAGGCGAATATACTGTAAAAGCAGAAATTGCCCAAACAGCAAACTATAACGCAGGTTCTGCAACAACCAATTTCACAATCGCACCCAAAGCACTTGATAATGCAATGGTTGCAGAAGTTGCAGTACAGGCATACACCGGAAACGAAATTAAACCTGCTCCTGCAGTTACAGACGGCACAGAACTTCAAAACAACACAGATTTCACTTACAGTTACAAAAACAATATATATGTTGGTACTACCGCAGAGGTCAAGGTTACAGGTCAAGGTAACTACAGCGGTGAAATCGTTAAAGAGTTCAGCATTATTGCTATAGACCAGACACCTGCAATCACCCCCACAACACATGTAACCAGAGGCGGTAATACAGTTGACCTGAAACCTCTCGTTGCAAATGCTATGGGTGATGTAACCTTTACAATTTCAGGGGAATCAAATGGTTGCACAATTGACAACGGTGTACTTACATCCGGTCAGAACTCCGGTACTGTAAAGATTAATGTTGCTGTTTCTGCAAAGGATGTTAACGGCGACACGGTTAACGAGTATAATGAATACTCACTTGCAGATGCTATTACCGTTACAATAAACGATAAAGAAACTCAGGACGCACTTAATATCACAAGCGCTTCTACAGTAACTTACGGTCAGACACTCACACTTATCTCCGAAGGCGGCAGCGGTACAGGAGAAATCACTTACACTGTAACAAACGGCACAGGAGAAGCAACAATAGACGGCAATGTTCTTACACCCTCCAAGGTTGGTACAGTAACCGTTATTGCAACTAAGGCTGAAGATGCAACATACAGCAGCATTTCAAGTGCTCCCGTTGTTATCACAATCGAAAAGATTAAAGTTGCCGTTCCCGCAGAGGACACCACAGTATATACCTATACCGGTACAGAACAGACTTATGTAATTGCGGAAAACGAGGCATATACCATTTCGGGCAACAAGCAGACAAATGCTAACGAGACAGGATATCCTGTTACCGTAACATTGAATAACACAGAAACACACGCATGGGCGGATGATTCTGTTGAAGCAAAGAATTACACATTCATTATAGGCAAGGCGACAATCACTGTTGCTGCCAAGAATCAGGAAGTATATGTAGATGGTACTGCTCCTGTTCTGGGAACCGAGCATTACACAGTTACAGGTCTTGTAAACGGCGAAACACTTAAGACTGCTCCTACAATCGAATACGAAACAACTCCCGATACAAGTGCTGCAGGAAGTGTAGCAATTAAGGTTTACGGTGCAGAGGCACCCGACGGAGGAAACTACAAAGACATTATTTACTCAAACGGTACACTTACCATCAAGAACAGGTCTCTTAATATTAATCTCGGAGTTACAACAAGCGCAACCTTCACAGTCAGATTTGAGACAAACGGAGGAAGCAAGGTAAAGACAGTAACAGTAGATAAGAATGATGTGGTAGCAGAACCGGAAGCCCCCACCAAAGAAGGATACAAATTTGATGGATGGTATACAGACAGCACACTGAA
>JAFSIZ010000197.1 GCA_017439555.1 Oscillospiraceae bacterium
GCAAAACAAGCGGAAAATCCCTTGAAACTCGATGTTTCAAGGGATTTTGTCAAACTTTGATTCAAACGCAAAAGTTGCGGGCGGATAATATCCGCCCCTACAATATATTTTCTCTGCTTGCGGTCTCATGCCTTTTTCGACGGTCTGAAAGGAGCACATTGAGTGCTCCTTTAAAGCTTTATTTGAGGTAAATAACTCTAACCATTCCGCCTGCGGATTGGATATTGTCATAATAAATCCAGATTGCGCCATCGTGTGACAACGCTTCGTCAAGAGTTGTTCTGATTTTGTTGTCGTCAACAACCTTGTAAACGATAACATCAGGCGAAATTCTGTGCTTGATGCTGCCTCCGACTGTTGCGTATGACGGAGTGAGAAGCGTTACATTTGTTGCGCGTGTAAGGTTTTTCGCTTCTGAAAGCGCGCCTTTGTCATAGACGAATACGCAGGGACCTTCGCCGAGCGAGGTGATGGCGCCGCTGAAGCTGACAGTGCCAAGAGTTCCGCCGAGGTCATAATGGTAAGTGTATTTTGAGGGAGCGGCGTTTCCGAGACCGTCACTTACTGTATTGCGCTCTACTTTTGTTATGATTCCGTATTTGTGCATATCACCGGTAACGTTTTTGAGTATGAGACCGTCAATTGCGCCGGAGGAGTTTGTGGATGACAGAAGTACAGAGGAGGATTTGAGGCTTACGCCGTCAAGTCTCGAAAGGCTTACGGAAATTATGTTGCTGTTATCGTCTATCTCAAGTATTTTGATGTTTTGTGCAAGTGGGCGGCTTCCCCAGGTGAGAGCATCCGCGTTTATATATCCGGAATCAGAGCTGCTGCCTTTTGAGATAGTGCGGATTTTTCCTGTGCTGTAATCGACTTCTACAGCCTGCCCTACAAGAGAGGTTGAATCGCTGCTCTGCAGGATATCAACGGTGCTTCCGTCAAGCGTGAGAACGGTTGCATAATAGTTGCTGTTTTTCGAGCCGTCAGACGCGGTGACGGTTTTTGTGGAAATTTCCGTAACAACGCCCAGGATTGATTCGTAAAGCTCGTCTGCAGCATATGCATCGCAAACCTTTCCGTTTTTGTCGAGCAGCATTGTGACGGTTTCTCCGGTTTCAAGCCCGTCGAGCCCGAATGCGCGCTGTGCTGCATAATAAGAGAGCTGATAGGTCACTCCGGAAACCGTGACAGAGGTCGGAGCCTCTTTGTTTGGTGTTATTGTATTGAGAACACCGGATACCTTGTTGGAATACGCCCAGATTGCATTGCTCTTTTTGCTGTAGTAGATAACGTCAAAGCTTTCAATATCGGAAAGCGATGCACCGTTGCCGTTTCTGTATACGCGCGGAGATGTGAGCCCGAGCGAAGAAACCGTGCCGGGTTTCACGGTTATCGGACCTGTTACATTATCATCGAGAACGTCACCGATTGTGAGAAGCTCGCTTGACGGCTTATATCCGAGCGCTGTCGCATATATTGCGTTGCCACCCTTTGGCTCTGTGTTAAGCATATTATAGATGAGTTTTGCCATTTCGCTTCTGATAACAGGGTTGCCGGGGGTTGCATATACATCGTCGGAAAGGCCGATGTCAGAAGCTTTTGCGATTTGCCCTGCGGGATATGCACCTGTGTAATCGCCGTTTGTATAACCGAGAAGCCTGAGCATTGCGCTCAAAGCTTCCTCATATTTGATGTAGCTGTTCGGACGGAAAGAACCGTCCGAATAGCCTGTCATGAATTTGTTTCTTGAAGCAACGCTTATATATGGAGCGCCCCAGTGTGTGTGCATAACATCGGAAAACGGGGAGATGCGCGAGGTTGATGTTGCTGCTCCCTTGTATTGTGAAGCGGTGACGAGTATTTTTGCGAGAGCAGCGCGCGTCACATATTGGTTCTCGTTGAATCTTCCGCTTGCATCATATGTCATAATGCCCATAACATCGAGTATGGTTTCAATGTCATCGTCCACAGGGAGGTTTGATGCAGAGATCGGCATGGCAAATGACAGCAGAATAGCTGCAGTGAGGATGAGTGAGGTGATTTTTTTCATATTCGTTTGCCCCCTGAAAAAGTTTATTCGTGACGCAGAGCGTCGATTGGATTGAGTTTTGAAGCCTTAGCGGCAGGAAAATAGCCGAAAAGTATTCCTATAAGCACTGAAACGGAGAAGGAAAGGATGATAGCGCCGAGAGAAACGCCGCCGGAGACACCGAGAAGCTTTGCGAGAACGGTTGAGAGAACAGCCCCGACGATAATTCCGATGATGCCTCCCAATCCGCTTGTGATTATTGCTTCGATTACAAATTGAGCAAGAATATCACGCCGCTTTCCCCCTATGGCCTTTCGGATGCCGATTTCGCGGGTTCGCTCTGTCACGGAAACAAGCATTATGTTCATTATACCGATGCCGCCGACAAGAAGCGATATTGCAGCGATGCCTGCGAGAACGGTCGAGAGTGTGCCTGTGAGATCCTCGATTGTATCGACAAGCTCTGAGAGGTTGGAAACGTTGTAGGCGTCCTCATCCTCGAAAATATCATAGAGGTAATCCTCTATGATCGATTTTGCCGGCTCAATCGATGCGGAATCCGTCGCGACAAATGTATAACTTGAAATTCTTGAATTCCTTGCAAGGCGTGATGCCACGGAATATGGAATGATAACCATATTGTCTGTGCTGGTTTCGGTGCTGTCGCCCTCCTCTTCGAGGATGCCGATTATCGTATATGCCGAGCCGTTTATCTTGAGAATTTTGCCTATAGGATCTGACATACCGAAAAGCTCGTTTGCGACATATGTGCCGATTACGCACACATAATTGCGGTTGGTGGTGTCGATATAGGAAATAAATCTTCCGTTTGCGACGGCATAGTCCTTTATTTTTGCATATTCTTCATTACCTCCATAGACGGAGGAGGAAATATTGACAGAGCCGTATTTAACAACAGCCCCCACGAGGGTGACGCTTGGCGTAACGCCTGAAAACAGATCGCGGTTGTCATCAGCCAGCTGAATCATTTCTTCGGGTTTTATGTTCATGTTGCCGCCTCGCCCGTTGAGCGTTACGGTTATGTTGTTTGTTCCGATGGAATCAAAGGTTGATACGAGGTCGTTGGAAAAGCCTTGAACGACGCTCACAAGAGTTATAACTGCGGCAATGCCGATGATGACACCAAGCATTGTGAGAAAGGATCTCATCTTGTTGCCGGAGATGCTTTTGAGCGCGAGCTTCAGACATTGATATATACTCATAAAAAGCTCCTCCACACTATTCGAGATTTTCGGGTTTCGGAATGTTTTGTGTATCCGAAACGATTTTGCCGTCATGGATGCGTATGATGCGTTTTGCACATTCCGCAATGCCTATATCATGGGTTATGAGGATTATGGTTTTTCCGCTTTCGTTGAGGCTCATAAGAAATTTCATAACATCCTTACCGGTTTTTGAGTCGAGCGCCCCTGTGGGCTCGTCGGCAAGTATTACAGGAGGGTTTGCAGCGAGTGCGCGCGCAATGGAAACACGCTGCTGCTGGCCGCCTGAGAGCTGATTGGGCATATGGTGAAGCCTGTCGGCGAGGCCTACGCGCTCAAGTGAGCTGATGACCATCTCTCGGCGCTTTGATGCAGGAATGCCCTGATAGATCAAAGGTAACTCCACGTTTTCGTAGATACTGTTCTTTGGGATGAGGTTATATTGCTGGAAGATGAAGCCGAGTGTTTTGTTGCGTATTATTGCAAGCTCATTGTCAGAAAGCTTGGATACGTCAGTTCCGTTGAGCTTATATGTGCCGCGTGTGGGAACATCAAGCGCGCCGATGATGTTCATACAGGTTGATTTGCCTGATCCGGATTTGCCGACGATTGCAACAAATTCGCCTTCTGATATGCGGAAGGTTACGCCGTCGAGTGCGCGAACCTCGTTTTCGCCTTCATCATATATTTTATAAACATCGCAAAGCTCTATCATCTCATACCTCCCGTACCACCGGACATATTGCCGCGGTTTCCACCCTGCATACCGCCTGAAGGCATACCGCCGGGCATACCGCCGCCCATACCACCGGGCATTCCGCCTCCCATACCGCCGGGCATTCCAAAGGTTGAGGCTGCAGAAGTGTTTTTGGTAACGGTGACATAGATGACATCCCCCTCGGAAAGGCCGGAGATTACTTCGACGTAATCGTCGCTTGCAAGCCCCGTTTCCACCATTATGTATTTATAACCATCCGGTGCATCGGGAAATCTCGTTCCTGACGACGGTTTGCCACTCGGACCCTGCGGAGCTGCGGCGTTGTTTCCTTTGTTCTGAGGTGCGTTGTTAGCATTCTGCGCAGGTGCGTTGTTGGCGCTTTGCGGAGGCGTGCCTTTGTTTCCTCTGGTAGGAGGTGTGATACCTGCGGCCGGGGAGCTTTCGGCAACCATAACAAGGTTTCCTCTCGATACCGCATTTACGGGAATTGTGAGAACATCGGAGGCGCTGTCGATGACAATTTCGGCATCGACATTCATTCCCGGAAGAAGGCCTTCATATTCGGAAATAACAACTGTGACAGGATAGACGGTGACGCCGCTTGTCGGAGTGCCGATTATGCTGACCGTATCGACGGTGCCTTCAAATATTTTGTCAGGAAGTGCATCTGCAGTGACGGCAACTTTCTGTCCGACAGAGATATCCTTTATATAGAGCTCGTCAACGGATATATCAAAGGTAAGCTTTGACATATCTGCAACGATTGCAAGTGAGGATTTGTTGCCGTCGAGAGTGTCTCCCTCCTTCATAGTCTTGGAAATGACGGTTCCGGTTATGGGGGATTTGATTGTATAATCCTCGAGCTTTTTTATCTGATCATCAAGGGAAAGACGTGAGTTTTTGAGCGCAAGCTCGCTGTTGCGAAGGTCGGAGCGTGATGAGTCATCCGTTATGTTCAGAAGAAGGCTGCCGCCGCTTATTTTGTCGCCCTTTGAAAAGTTCAGGTTTTCGATATCCCCGGAAACCTTTGCGGTAACGGTTTCAACGGATGCTTCTTCAACAGAACCGTAGTCGTTGCAGGCATAGCTTCCGATTGTCGCCGTGACAATCTCGCCGGGGAGAATGGCACCGGGGTTTTTGAAGGTTATTTCAATATCGGAAACAACAGCGCCTGCATCTGTTGCATATGTACCTGTGGTAACGTGGGAGACATAGCCGCTGTGAGATTCGTTTCTGTCATCAAAATAGACAGTCGCTGTCTGATTCAAACTGATATTATTTGCGTTGACAGCAAGGAACGGAACTCGCACTGTGAGGTATTCCGAGTTGCTTATCTCGCAGAGCTTTGTGCCGGCGTTTACCTCGTCACCGTTTTTGACAAACAGCTCGGTTATGACTCCTGTGACAGGGGCGCTTACCGCCCGGTTTGCCTGTGTTTTATTATAATCGCTGACTTTTTCGTTATAGGATAAAAGCTGCTGATCATAGCTTGTCTGGGCTCTGTCAATGCTGTTTTTTGCCGATTCTGAATCGATGACATACAAAACCTGATCTTTCTCAACATTTGTACCGACAGAGACGTAGTCTTCGGTAATGTCACCTGTAACGATTGACTGGATTTCATATTGCTCGATTGGCTCAACTGTTCCGCTTCCTGTGACGGAAACGGTGATGTCACCGCGCGAAACGGTGTAGGGCTCATATTCCGCGGCCTGTGTTGCCCCGTCTTTGCCGCAGGAACCGAGAATCCATACCGATATGAGTGCCACAACGAGAATTGCGGCAACAATTCCGATGATTTTCTTTTTTGTGAGCTTTATACGTGTTGATTTCATAAACGATATCCTCCGATTGTGTTTTCTGATACAGTATATAATTGCTTTGCATGCGTAATACACGCAGAAATCAGAACTTTGTGAATTACATCTTAATTATACTTCAAAACCTTAAATGTACCTTAGAGGTAAGCGCTTGATGTAAAAATATCTTTACTTTCGATGGTCGGGATGTTAAAATATAATAATAGTGAAAGATGAAAATACGGAGGATACTATGGCAGATAGAATAATTCGCGCCATAACGTGTGATGGTGCAGTGAAAATACTTGCGATGACGGCTCGCGAAACCGTTGAGGAGGCAAGGCGTATACACGATCTGACACCGCTTACATCTGCAGCTCTCGGAAGAACGCTTATTGCCGCATCTCTTCTCGGTAATGATCTTAAAAGCGAAGAGCATTCGATAACCGTCAGGATTGATGCAGACGGGCCGATAGGCTCGATAGTTGCGGTATCAGACAGCTTCGGGTACGTCCGCGGATATTGCAAGAATCCGCAGGCAGATCTGCCGATACGCGAGAGCGACCGAAAGATAGATGTTTCGGGCGGTGTTGGCAAAAACGGAACTCTCAGCATAATAAAAGACCTCGGAATGAAAGAGCCGTATATTGGGCAGACCGAGCTTTTGAGCGGTGAAATTGCAGAGGATATCACAGCATATCTTGCAACGAGTGAGCAGATTCCGTCAGTGTGCGCTCTTGGTGTGCTTGTTGATCGCGACTGGAGCATACGTGCGGCAGGCGGATATATCATCCAGCTTCTTCCGGGTGTGTATGATGATGAGATAGACCGTCTTGAGGAGTGTATGAAAAAAGCGCGCGCTGTTACAGAATGTCTTGACGAGGGAATGAGCCTTGAGGAAATACTCTCCACGACGCTTGAGGGCTTTGAGATAGAGGTCCTCGATGAGGCAGAGGTCGGCTATCGATGCACGTGCTCGCGTGAGAGAACGCGCGGTGTGGTTATGTCTATCGGTGTTGATGAGCTTTCCACCATTGCGGAGGAGGATGGGCAGGCTGAGGTTGCTTGCCAGTTCTGTGATAACAAGTATCTGTTTGATAAAGCAGAGCTTATGGATATGATTGAGGAAATCAAAAGCAAGAAAGAATAGTATGAAACGGACACGGGCGATGCCGGATGGAGGCCTTGCGTGTCCGTTTTATTTTTTGTCTGCACGAAATAAGGGGTGTGTGAATAGAATGCTACAGATAGATTTTTTCGGAGGTAGCAATTATGGCAAATGAGCTTGAAGGGCTTGCAAAAAATCTTACCGATGCGATAAGCGGAAAGGGGAATATGAGCTTTGAAAAACTTATCCGATTGTTCTCGACAGATTCAGGAAAAAGAATCCTTGCTTCTCTTGTTGCCGATGGTGGGGATAGAGTGAAGCGTGCGGCGATGGGTGCAAAGTCAGGCGATATGAGCGGCGTGCAGGGGCTCGTCGCTTCTATAGCGGAAACGGAAGAGGGAAGGGCGTTGCTTGCTGAATTTATGAGAAGCGCAAAATAGCTCGGGATGATCGGGGGAGATGATGTGGCAGAGCTTGAGAGTATAATAGAAAGCGTGATGTCCTCACCTGAGAGTATGGGCAGGATTATGGATATCGTGAAGCTGTTTGGCGATGTCGGAGAGCAGAAAACACCGCCCGAGGATGAGAGCGCAATAAAAGCGCCACCGGCTGACGCACAGGGCTTCGGGTTTGATCCTGCATTGCTTTCGAAAATTATGAATCTTGTCGGGAGTTATAATGCAGATGATGATCGCCGTATACGGCTTCTGGGGGCAATAAGGCCATATCTGAAGGATTCGGACAGCTATCACATAGACCGTGCAATACAGATAGTGAAGCTCTCGCGTGTTGCGAAGAGTGTGCTTCGTGATTTTCTGAAATGAGGGGGCTTTTCTGTGTATAATAAGTATATGTCGAGCGATTCGGATGCATTTTCAGAGCTGTATAAGCCTGTTGAATACGAGCAGAAAAAGACTGTGGAGGAAAAGAAAGAAAAAGAGCGGGTGCCAAGGTTTGATCTAAAAAAGCTTCTGCACAGGCTCGATGCGGAAAAGATGGGGCTTGTGCCGATCGTTCTTCTCCTTCTCCTTTTGCTCGATGTTGACGACGAAGAAAAGTTTATCATCATCGCGCTGGCCTTTATATTCGGCATATAAAAACAGACTGCAGTTTTAAAGCTGCAGTCTGTTTTTATACTGTATTATGTGGGGAATGTTCCGTCGGGGAGACGGAAAAGCTCTGTGCTCTGTGTGGAAATATCCGTATGGGTCGCGGTGATTGAATAGACAAGTGCGCCGCCTGAATCCAGCGTTTCGCCGTGAATCAGAAGCCCTGTTGAATAGGAAACCCAATATTTTTCGAGATATCCGCTCTCGGGCTTTTTGATTTCCACATAGATACACGACACACCGTCGTAGTTCGTTATTTCGGAAAATACGATATCTTCATCACTCGCTGAGACGATATCTTCATAGGTCATCAGCATTTGCTCATCGTCAGGGGTAAAGCTTCCTTTTGCTGCCTTGTGAAAGGTTTTGCTGTTCGGGCGCCAGATATACACGCTGTCTGCAGAATATACATAATGCATAGTTGCGTTCTGGGCTGACTGCGCCATAATATCTATGCGCGATAAAGCGCCTTTCACCCACACGCGGCGCGAATATGTTGCGCTTCCGCTTTTGTGATGGAGAATGCTCTGGGTCTGTGAAAAATATTCAGAAGGACGTTTGATTGCGGCTATGATGTTCTTCGCGTTTGTCCTGTCTACGGTAACGGCCGAGGTGTCCTCGGGAACAGTTCCGTCAACCTGGTTCATCTCCGGTGGTGTATCGGGGACTGTGTGGATAAGAGTTGAGGACATATCCGGGATAAACAGCAGAAGAAGGACTATTGCAATTATAGCGATGATTGCAATAGAAAGGATGAAAGATGTGCGGTGCTGCTTGTCCATTGGATATATGCTCCTTTCTGCGTTTTAGCAAAAATCGTCAGGTCTCTCACCTGTGCCGGAAAGCTTCCAGATGATAGCTTCAGCTATGCGCTTTGAAGCGTTGCCGTCGCCATATGGGTTGACGGCGTGTGCCATTTTCTTATATGCTTCCTCGTTGTCGAGAAGCTCGCAGGCCATATCGCGGATGACCTCGCGCTTGACACCGGCAATCTTGACAGTTCCTGCCGCAACCGCCTCGGGGCGCTCTGTCTCGCAACGCATAACTAGAACGGGCTTTCCGAGTGACGGTGCCTCTTCCTGAAGGCCACCGGAGTCTGTGAGGATGAAATGAGCGCGCGCCATGAGATTGTGCATATCATCGACGTCGATTGGGTCGAGGAGGTGAACACGCGGTACATCACCGAGAATTTCGTAGACGGTCTCGCGGACAACCGGGCTCATATGAACGGGATAGATTACCTGAACGTCGGGATGTGATTTGACGATATCGCGTACTGCGAGCATAATGTTGCGCATCGGTTCACCATAATTTTCGCGGCGGTGCGCCGTCATAAGTATTGTGCGATAAGCGTTGAAATCTATTTTTGTTATATCCTCGTTGTGGAATTTATAGTCATCCGATACAGTGTATTTAAGCGCATCGATAACTGTGTTTCCCGTGATGAAGATGCCGTCTGTCAGAGCTTCACGGCGCAGATTCTCTGCGTTGTTGGTCGTCGGACAGAAGTTGAGCTCAGCAATACTGCCGATGAGCTTTCTGTTCATTTCTTCAGGGAACGGTGAATATTTGTCGAATGAACGAAGGCCGGCTTCAACGTGGCCGACAGGGATTTTGTGGTAGAAGGCAGCCAGTGCGCTTACAAACGCAGTTGAGGTGTCACCGTGTACAAGGACAAGATCGGGCTTTATTTCGCTGAAAAGAGCATCAAGCCCGCTGAGTGCCTTTGTTGTTATGGTTGCAAGTGTCTGTTTCGGGGTCATAATGTTGAGATCATAGTCAGGTGTTATCTTGAATATTTCAAGCACGGAATCGAGCATTTCGCGGTGCTGTGCTGTGACACAGCAGAGGGAGTTTATCTCCTTGTGCTTTGCAAGCTCGATGACGAGCGGTGCCATTTTGATGGCTTCCGGACGTGTGCCGAAAATTGACATAACTGTATATTTTTTCATATGAATTCAAACCTCCGCAAAAGTTGTATCTTTATTTTATACCATAATCGCATATTTTGCAAGGCTTCACATATTTTCTTTGAAAAGGTTGATGCTGAAATCTTCATTGCACAAGTGTTTTTTTGATTTTTTATGTTTTTTTGTGCTTGATTTCGATTTTGTCTTGTAGCTATGGAAAGTTTGTGATACAATGACGAATGAAATAATCTTCCGTAAATTTATAAGGGGGTTTTAAAATGATAATTGACGATCACAACCATCCGGACTGGTGTGGATATGACCTTGACAAATATCTCGCCAATATGGATGAAAACAACATTGATGTCACATGGCTTCTCTCGTGGGAGGCTCCGACAAATGAATATGACCCGAGCTACGACAGCCGCACGCCCATACACTACAGCCCGTGGGGGCCGATTCCGTTTGAGCGATGCCTCAGCTATAAGGAACGTGCTCCTGAGCGTTTTGTTCTCGGCTATGCACCCGACCCGAGACGCCCTGATGCGATTGACCGCCTTAATTCAGCGGTTGATATGTATGGCGTCAGAATTTACGGTGAGCTTAAAATACGTATGATGCTCGATGACTGGGATGCAATACGCATGTATCGTTTCTGCGGCGAGAAGGGCCTTCCGGTTCTTGTTCATCTTGACTATGAGTTTGACAGACCCTCTAAATATCCGAGGCCGAATTATTGGTATGGCGGCGGCATAGATGCTTTTGAAAGGGCTATCGCAAAATGCCCCGAAACAAACTTCCTCGGCCATGCTCCGGG
The DNA here is from genome assembly GCA_017439555.1 of Oscillospiraceae bacterium. Lineage (GTDB taxonomy): Bacteria > Bacillota > Clostridia > Oscillospirales > JAAYXM01 > SIG480. The sequence continues at coordinate 10,714 of JAFSIZ010000197.1, forward strand.
CTTCTGGTCGCATATTTCGGGCGACGATCTCTATGATAAGAATGCATATCCGAAGGGCAAGGTTGTGCCGGGCGGAAAGCTTATAGAAATGCTCCGCAAATATCCGAATCTCTATTGCGATATTTCTGCAGGCAGCGGATGCAATGCGCTCTCCCGTGATCCCGAGTTTGCTGTAGAGTTCCTCAATGAGTTCCAGGATCGCGTGCTCTATGGCCGCGACTATTTTGACAACATTCATCAGGAATTCCTCAATTCGATTGCAGATAAGCTCCAGCCGGGTGTTCTTGATAAGATATATTCGGGAAATGCTCTCAGGCTTGTGCCTCTTAAATAAAAATAACGTCTCTCTGTGTGAAAATATACAGAGAGATGTTTTATTTTAAGGAGTAAAAATATAAAATCTATTGAAACGGATGTTTTGATTTAGTATAATATTCAATAAATGAATTTGAAGGAGAGAGTGTGTTGAATAACGCTATTTTAGAGCTGCTTGAAAATGATGCGAAAATGTCTGCGGAGCAGATTGCATCATCGCTTGGTATGAAGGTTGAAGATGTGTCGGCGGCGATTGAAGAATTTGAGGATAAGGATATAATAGCGGGATACAAGACGCTTATAGACTGGGAAAAGGTCGGCGATGACGGGGTTACGGCGCTTATAGAAATAAAGGTTGTTCCTCAGCACGGCCTCGGCTTTGAGAGAATCGCAGAGCGTATGAGCCAGTATAGCGAGGTTGAAAGCGTCTATCTGATGTCAGGGGCGTATGATATTGCTGTCACGGTTTCGGGGAAATCCTTGCGTGAGGTTGCGTGCTTTGTCTCGGAAAAGATTGCGCCTCTTGAATATGTGACGAGCACCGCTACTCATTTTGTGCTCAAGAAGTTTAAAGATAAGGGTGTTATGTATACAAATACCCAGAAAGGGCAGGAACGCGGCTGCGCGTTTTAAGGTGTTTCCGGATTATGGATTATAATACTAAGCTGTCAGAGCGTGCCACAGGGCTGAAACCTTCGGGTATAAGAAAGTTTTTTGATTTGATTGCAGGAAGTGATGTAATATCACTCGGTATAGGTGAGCCTGATTTTGTAACGCCGTGGCATATCAGGGATGCAGGTATTGCATCTCTTGAAAAGGGATATACCTATTACACTCCGAATGCAGGAACGACGGAATTGCGCGGCGCAATTGCTGCGTATATGCGCCGTTCGTTCGCGCTTGAATATTCCCCTCGTGATGAGATTGTTGTCACGGTAGGTGGCAGTGAAGCGATAGATCTTGCGATGCGCGCTCTCATAAATCCGGGCGATGAGATTATTGTGCCTGAGCCGTCTTTTGTGTGCTATGGCCCGATAGCTACGCTTGCAGGAGGAGTGCCCGTTGCGGTGGCAACATATGTCGAAGATGGCTTCAAGCTTACGCCTGAGCGTCTTGAAAGTGCGATAACGCCAAAAACAAAGATATTGGTTCTGCCGTATCCCAACAACCCGACAGGGGCTGTGCTTGAGAGAGGAGAACTCGAAGCTCTGGCAAAGGTGATTGAAAAACACGACATTATGGTGATATCCGATGAGATATATTCCGAACTGACATATAACAAAAAACACGTTTCGATTGCTTCTGTTGACGGTATGCGTGAGCGTACAGTCGTTGTCAACGGCTTTTCGAAATCATATGCAATGACGGGATGGCGCCTCGGCTATGCCTGCGGACCGCGTGAGATCGTTGGGGTTATGACGCGCGTCCATCAGTATGCGATAATGTCCGCGCCGACAACTGCTCAGTTTGCAGCGGTTGAAGCGCTTAACAACGGCGATAAGGATATAGAGATGATGCGCGAGGAATATAATCGCCGCCGTTTGTTTATGTGCGACAGATTCAATGCCATAGGGCTTGATTGTGAGATGCCTGAGGGCGCGTTTTATATGTTCCCGTCGATAAGAAAGACAGGGCTGTCGAGTGAGGAATTCTGCACGCGCCTTCTCAGAGAGAAGAATGTTGCAGTCATTCCCGGAAATGCATTCGGCGAAAGCGGTGAGGGGTTTGTCCGTTGCTGCTACGCTGCATCAATGAAAAATATAGCGAAGGCGCTTTCGAGAATAGAAGAGTTTGTGAAATCGCTCTGATAGAGGTGGTTTTGTGGAAAATCGCGTATATCTTGCGCCGTGTAGAGATTATTCAAAGGAAACCGCCGATGCCGCTGTGCATTCAGCGCTTGAGGCTTTTGGAGGGGCGGCAGCCCTTGCAGGCGGTAAGCGCGTGCTTATAAAAGTGAATCTCCTTATGGCAAGCTCTCCTGATAAGGCTGTGACGACTCATCCGAGTATAGTTGAGGCTATTGCGCGCGAGTTTCTCTCTGCAGGCTGTGAGGTTGAGATTGCTGACAGCTGCGGTGGTGCATATAACGAAGATGTGTTGCGCAGATTATACGCTGTGTGTGGGATGAATTGCGTTGCGGAAAACACGGGTGCGAAGCTCAATTATGATATATCGTCTGTTGAGAGTGAGGTTCCTTGCGGAGTCAAGCTTAAGAAGGTGCAGGTGATATCGCCGGTGGAGCGAGCTGAATTCATCGTTTCTGCGGCGAAGATGAAGACTCATGGCTTTGCCTACTATACGGGTGCGGTGAAAAATATGTTCGGTGTGATACCCGGGCTTCAGAAGGCTGCTATGCACAGCCGTTTTCCTGAAAAGCGCGCTTTTTGCGAGATGCTCGTTGATCTCTGCGAAGCAGTTCGTCCTGATTTCTCGATAATCGATGGAGTTGTCGGTATGGAGGGGGCAGGCCCTTCGGGCGGAAAACCTAAGCAGGTGGGTGTGATTCTTGCTTCAAAAAGCCCATATGCGGCAGATCTTGCGGCGATTGATATAATGGGGCTTTCACGCAGTGCCTCATCTGTCCACGCGGTGGCGATGAAACGCGGCCTTGTTTCTGAGCCTGAGCTTTTCGGTGCGCCGATAGCGGATTTCAGAACGGCTTTTGAACCTGCGTATAAGCGTGAACCGAGAACCTCGCTTGCTATCATTCCTGGCGCAGTGAAACGGTTTGCTGATAAAATTTTCGCGCCTCATCCGGGAATAATGAAGGATGTATGCATAGGTTGCGGTGAGTGTGCGAGATCCTGCCCTGAACATACTATTGAAATAAAGGATAAAAAAGCTGTTATCAATTATAAAAAGTGTATACGCTGCTATTGCTGTCAGGAAATGTGCCCTGCGCGTGCGATAGTGATAGAGCGTTTTGCGAAGTATAAAAAGAGGTAGTGGGGATGAGATACGGTTTTGCAAGAGCTTATGCAAAGCTCAATTTAACGCTTGATGTCCTCGGGTGTCGCGCGGACGGATATCACGATCTCGAAATGATAATGCAGAGTATATCGTTGTGTGATTCGGTTGCGGTGCGCATCGGCTGCGGTGGTGATGTTACCGCGGTGTCAAATGTGGCGCATATCCCGAATGATGAGCGCAACATTGCGGTTAAGGCTGCGCGCGCCTTTATTGCGGCAACGGGTATAGATTGCGGCGGTGTTCACATAGCGATGGAAAAGCGTATACCGTCAAGTGCAGGTATGGCGGGCGGAAGCGCTGACGGTGCTGCAGTACTGAGGCTTCTGAACGAGCTTAATGACAATCCTCTGGATGATGTTGCACTTTGTGAAATCGGTGTCGGCGTTGGTGCGGATATTCCTTTCTGTCTTATGGGCGGAACATCTGTTGCCCGTGCAAAAGGAGAGGATCTTACTGAAATTTTTCCGCTGTGCGATTGTTTTTTTGTGGTTTCAAAGCCTTGGAAGGGGATGTCGACGAAGGCCGTGTTCACGGAGATTGACAGTCATCCGATTTTGAGACACCCAGACACGCAAGCGATGATAAGTGCTATAGAAGATGGGGATATCCGCAGTGTGGCGGAAAATGTATATAATGTATTTGAACCTGTTGTGTCTGCGGAAATAGCAGACATTTCAACGATAAAACGGCTTCTGCGCGAGTGCGGAGCAATGTGCGCTGCAATGACGGGGAGTGGAAGCTCGGTGTTCGGGATGTTTGCGACAAGAAAACAGGCCGAGCACGCAGGGCGTGTGCTGAAACGAAGGTATACCGATACGTTTGTCGCAAAGCCTGTGAAATCATCGGAGGTAAGAAAATGCATTTGGATATCGCAAGGGTAGGAAGCAATCAGACGATCAGATTTGCATATTCTGAGCTGTGCCGTTATCTGCAGCTGATAAATCCGGATTTGCTCATAAAGGAGTGTGTGCTGCCGGAGTATGTGGATGATAAAGCCAAGCTTTGGGTCGGCATTTCACGAGAGCTTGATGCTTTGCTGCCGAAAGTGGAAAAACGCGAGCTGGATGACGGGATATATATTGCTGTAAAGAATGGGACGGGTGTGATAACGGGTACGAATCCGCGCTCTGTGCTCATTGCTGTATACAGGTTTTTGAAAGAGCTGGGAGTCTCGTGGGTGCGCCCGGGAGCAGATGGAGAAATGTTGCCTGATGCTTTACCTGAGGAATATTGCGTTGAAATATGTGAGGCTGCGTCATATCGTCACCGCGCGGTTTGTATCGAGGGGGCGGTCAGCTGTGATCACGTCAAAAATATAATAGACTGGATACCAAAGGCGTCTATGAACGGATACTACATACAGTTCCGCGTGCCGTATACGTTTTTTGAGCGTTGGTATCGCCATATCGATAATCCTTATATCGAAGGTGAAGATGTTTCCTATGAGGATATTGCAGGCATAATGCAACGTCTTGAAGAAGAAATTTCGCTTCGTGGGCTTATGTACCACACTGTCGGTCACGGCTGGACATGTGAGCCGTTTGGTATACGCGGTCTCGGCTGGGATAAGGTGGAGGATGATCTGCCCGGCAGCATAAGAGAGAAGCTTGCGCTTGTAAATGGGAAACGTGAGCTTTGGGGAGGAGTGCCGCTCAATACGAGTCTTTGTTATTCAAACTCCGAAGTGCGCGAGCTTATGAGCAATGCGGTTCTTGAATATTGCAGAGAAAATCCTCAGGCAGATTATGTTCACGTCTGGCTTGCTGACGGAAGCAATAACAACTGTGAATGTGAAAAGTGCAAAGAGAAAATGCCCTCGGATTATTATGTTATGATTCTTAATGAAATCGACCGCAAGCTGACGGATGCCGGGATTGACACAAAGATAGTGTTTCTTATGTATCTTGATTTACTGTGGGTGTTTGAGGAAACGGAAATAAAAAATCCGGACCGCTTTCTTATGATGTTTGCGCCGATTACACGTTCATATACAAAATGCTTTACTGAGTTTGATGAGAATGAAAAGGTTGAACGTGCGCCATATGTGAGAAATAAACTTCAGCTCCCGGCTCGTGTTGAGGAAAATGTTGCGTATCTGCGCTCCTGGCAGGAAAAGTTCGTCGGCGACAGTGTTGATTTTGATTATCATCTTATGTGGGATCACGTGTATGATCCGGGATATTACAAGTGTGCAGAGATTCTTCATAAAGATGCTTGCGGACTTGATAAAATCGGGCTCAATGGGCTTATAAGTTGCCAGCTTCAGCGCGTGTCGCTTCCGACAGGACTGCCGATGGAGATGATGGCGAGCGGTCTGTGGAATAAGAATGGCGTTTTTCAGACGGAGGCAAAAAGGTATTTTGCCGATGCTTTCGGAGATGACGGTGAAAGGGCAAGGGAGTATCTGAGCGTGCTCTCTGAACTCTTTATGCCGCAGTTTATGCGCGGAGAAATGGGGACGAAGTCGGAAGAAGCTGTGCAAAGCTACAGGAAGATAGATGGATATGTAAAGAGCTTTTTACCGGTCATAGAAGAGAACATCGCAAAGACCTGCGGCAATATGCGCCGCTCCTGGGAGTATCTGCTTGCTCATTCAAAGCTTCTGGCGCCGTATGCCGATATGCTTATTTCGGCGGCGAGCGGAGAGGTTGATGAGATGCTCGAAAGGGTAAATGTGCTTTTTGATTGCGCGCGCAGGATGGAATGGGATGTGCACAATGTGTTTGAATCATATGAATTTGCTGTTTCCATCTATCGCTTTTTCGGAAGGGTCTTTAATGTGGGACCGGATGAAACGCTTCCGTAAAATGTATGGGAAAATATGCTAATAATATGTTAAGAAAAGAGTTTTGCTCTTGACAATTATGAGATATAATTATAAAATAGTAGAGACGACTTATAAAAATATTAGGAGTTGAATTGAAATGATTAAAGAAATGAAAGCTGACAAGATGCTTGTCAAGGTTTGCGAGTCCCGTTCAGAGCTCGGTGCTGTTGCTGCTGCTGATACTGCTGCTGCAATAAAGAAGCTTCTCGCTGAGAAGCCTGAGATCAACATGATCTTTGCTGCTGCTCCGTCTCAGAATGAGTTCCTTGAAACTCTCAAGAACGATCCGGAAATCGATTTCACACGCATCAATGCATTCCATATGGATGAGTACATAGGCCTTTCTGCAGATGCTCCGCAGGGCTTCGGTAACTTCCTCCGTGACAGACTTTTCGGCCAGGTTCCGTTCAAGTCTGTAAACTATCTTGATTGCTCAGCTGCAGATCCTGAAGCAGAGTGCGCACGCTACTCCAAGCTTCTCGAAGAGAATCCGACAGATATCGTTTGCATGGGTATCGGTGAGAATGGCCACATCGCATTCAACGATCCGCCTGTTGCAGATTTCAACGATCCGAAGCTTGTTAAGGTTGTTCAGCTTGATCTCGTCTGCCGCCAGCAGCAGGTCAATGACGGCTGCTTTGAGAAGCTCGATGATGTCCCGACACATGCGCTTTCTCTCACAGTTCCGGCTCTTATGCGTCCGAAGTATGTCTTCTGCATGGTTCCGGCTGCTACAAAGGCTCAGGCTGTTCATGACACAATCAACAATGCAGAGATCAGCGAGAAGTGCCCGGCAACAATCCTCCGCACACACGATGCCGCAACTCTCTACATCGAGCCGGATAGCGCTGCTCTCCTCGGCTAATTCAAAACTTGAACTTAAAAAACGCGGAAGTTTTTCTTCCGCGTTTTTTTATATGCTGAAAAGCCACCGAAAGATGTTCGGTGGCTTTTGCTATATATTGACGGTCTTTCTCAGATTGTCCATCCTTTTATCGAGTTCGGCGCTGAGCTGTGAGCAGAGGAAAAGGTCGCTTGCCATTTCATCTGTGAATTCGGCGCTTTTTTTATATTTGAGCTGGTGCTCGAGAGCTGCCCAGGAATCCATCGCAATGGTTCGAAGCTGGATTTCGACTTTCATACTGCGCTTTTCGTGGAGAAGGAATATCGGTATGGATACGATGAGGTGCAGACTGCGATATCCGTTCGCTTTCGGATCTTTGATATAATCCTTCTTCGATATCAAAGTAACGTCATCCTGAGAGAGGAATGCGTCTGCGAGCATATATACATCGTGGGTGAAAGAGCAGATGACGCGCACGCCAGCGACGTCATTGAGGTTTTCTTCTATAGAATCGAGTGTGAGAGGCTTTTCGTTGCGCGAAAGCTTTTGTGCTATGCTTTCGATTCTTTTGAGTCTGCTTTTGATGCCGTTTATAGGGTTGCGGTCATATTGCAGAGAAAATTCTTCGTTCAAAACATTGAATTTGGTTTCGATTTCCATTATTGCGCATCTGTAATATGCCATAAGCTCTGAGAAGCTTTCCATCATATGCTTTGCGGCTGTGGCTTTTTTGCTGTCTGAAAATATATTCTGCAAAAATTGTCTGTCATTTTCGCTCAATAAATATGGTGATTGATTCATAGCTGCCTCCTGTGTGCGAAGTTATGTGTGATTATAACTTATCATCCGGAACGGAAAAAGTCAATAGGTGAGGTGGATGTAAATGGGATTTACCACCACTTTTTACATTTCGTTCAAAAACTCCACCACTTTCCACCACGAGGTAAAACCTGTGGATAATTCTTTGGAAAATGTGGATAACTTGAAATGTTTCGGTTTGGTTACAAAAAAATAAGAAAAATTGTAATGAAATTTTAAAAAAACTATTGATTTTTTACTATGTTGAGTTTATAATATAAATACGAATTTGAGGCAAGTGGTTTGAAGTGGGGGGTGAAGTTGTGAGAGGTGAATACGCACACGTAATTGACGATAAGGGCAGATTGTTTATTCCGTCAAAATTCCGTACAGAGCTTGGTTGCAGCTTCGTTCTCACAAAAGGTCTCGGCACCTGCCTTGCAGCATATCCACTTTCCGAATGGGCTCTTTTTGAAGAGAAGATAAAGTCTCTCCCGACACGCAAATCACGCGAGCTTCAGCTCTTTTTTGTTGCTCCGTCACAGGATATGGAGCTTGATGGGCAGGGGCGTATTCTCGTTCCTCAGAAGCTTCGCTCATACGCAAAGCTTGAAAAGAATCTTGTTATCGTCGGTATGATAGATCATCTTGAAATATGGTCAGAGGATGAATGGAACGCACAGAGCCTCACCGCTGATTATATAATGGATGTTATGGATGAGGCGGGGATTTAAAATGTCAGAGCTTCATTTTTCGGTAATGCTCGGCGAATGTATTGAGATGCTCAATATAAATCCGAACGGAACTTATATCGACGGCACCTTCGGTCGCGGTGGACATTCGCGTGAAATAGCGCGCCGTCTTACAGGCGGCAGGCTCATCTGCATCGACCGCGACAGCAGCGCTATTGAATATGGCAAAGCGACGTTTTCTGAATTTGACAACGTAGAGTTTATCAAAGGCGATTTTTGCGATATACCGATTCTGGTATCTGAAAAGGTGGACGGAATACTTCTTGACCTCGGTGTTTCGTCACCTCAGCTCGATGAAGCCGAACGCGGCTTTTCATATATGGCAGACGGTCCGCTCGATATGAGAATGGACCGTGAAAGCTCCTTTTCTGCGCGTGAGTTTGTGAATGGGCGCAGCTTTGAAGAAATCAGAAGAGCTCTTTCTGAATACGGTGAAGAGAGATATGCATCGAAAATTGCATCTGCAATCGTGAGAGAAAGAGAAAAGGCAGAGATAACATCGACGCTTCAGCTCGTTGACATTATAAAATCGGCGATGCCGGCAGCGGCGCTCAGGGAAAAACAGCACCCGGCAAAACGCAGCTTCCAGGGTATAAGGATTGCTGTTAACGATGAGCTCGGGGAGATTGAGAGATTCCTTGAAAAGCTTCCGGATACGCTGAAGCCCGGGGGCAGAGCGGTGATAATAACGTTTCATTCGCTTGAAGACAGGCTTGTGAAGCATTTCTTTCGCGAGGCGGAAAAACCGTGTACGTGTCCGCCGTCGATTCCGGTATGTGTGTGTGGGAAAAAGCCGGTTTTAAAGGTGATAACCAATAAACCGTTATTGCCCACACAGGAAGAAGTTGAAAAAAATCCGCGCTCGCGCTCGGCAAAGGTGCGTGTGGCAGAGCGGCTGTAATTATGAAAGGATAAAGAAAGATGCAGGCAATAGCTGAGAAGAGAAGAAAATATGATTTTTCCGCATTTGAGCGCGAGGAAGCAACTGTTTCGGATGGTGCTAAAAGAACACGCACGGCAGAAAGAGCATCAGCACGCAAGGCGGCAAAGCCTGCGATAAGCGGATTTGCAATTTTCTGCAGCGTAACGGTTTTTGTTATGCTCATCGCTCTTTTATATTCATATGCAAACCTCACAGAAGCAGCTGATATAAACAGAAGCCGCAGAGCAGAGCTCGAAGATATGCGCGAAGAAATACAGATGCTCGAGGTAAGCCGCAATCAGCGCCTCGGTGCGCTTCAGATCCGCGATTATGCTGTTACAAAGCTCGGTATGAGCAAGATAGATAAGTCACAGATTACATATGTCTCGACTTCGGGCGGCGACCGTTTTGAGATTGGTGAGCCGGGGGAGAAAGAGATGCCAAAGCTTATTTCGGGTCTTGCAAAGGGATTTTCAATAATTGTGGAATTCATAAATTGACATTTGTGACAATATAGATTTATAGGCAGAGTTTAACAGCGGAGTTTGTGGTATGCATGCTCCGCGTTGTTACTATAATAGGGGTGATCCAATGGCGAGAAAAGGGCCTTCAAACACTATTCTGAAGCGAATAAAGAGCGCGATGTATATTTGTCTTATACTCGGCTTTTTACCGCTTCTTATTGCTCTTATAAAGATTCAGCTGATAGATTATAAGACATATCAGGCTAAAGCGATAGAGCAGCAGACGCGCGACACAATCATAACGCCGAAGCGCGGAGTCATATATGACAGGAATATGAAGGAGATTGCGGTCTCGGCAACGGCTGAGACTGTGTTTATCTCACCGGCCGAGATTGAGACCGACGAAGAGGCGCAGGTGGTTGCAAAGGTGCTTTCCGAGACTCTTGAGGTCGAATATGACGATGTGATCGAAAAGACTCAGAACAAGAAGAGCTATTATCAGGTAATAAAGAAAAAAATCGGAATTGAAGAGGCGACAAAGCTCCGCGAGGCGATAAAGGAAAATGACGCAGTCGGAATCCATCTCACAGAGGATACGAAGAGATATTATCCGTATGGAAGCTTTGCTTCTCAGGTAATCGGCTTCTGCGGAGATGATAATTCCGGGCTTTTTGGCATTGAAATGAAATATGAGAGCACGCTGCGCGGCCTTCCGGGGCGTATGATTGCGGCGAAAAATGCTCGCGGAACGGAAATGTCGTTCCAATATGAAGAATATCACGATGCGCAAAACGGACAGAATGTCGTTTTGACGATAGACGAAACAATACAGCAGGTTTTGGAAAACCATCTTCAGACAGCTGTCATTGACGGAAAGATCGAAAACCGCGGTGCCGGAATTGTCTATAACATAAAAACCGGTGAGATCCTCGCTATGGCAACCTATGGTGACTTTGACCTCAACGAGCCGTTTGTGATAACCGATCCCGAGGCTCTCAAACGCATTGAGGAAGCATCCGGGGATGAGCGGAAAAAGGTCCGCTCCAATGAACTGCAGGCATCGTGGCGAAACAAATTTATATCCGATGCATATGAGCCCGGTTCAGTTTTCAAAATCCTCACAGTTGCGATGGGCTATGAAGAGGGCGTTGTAAACGAGAATTCGAGCTTCAATTGCCCCGGTGGACTTCGTGTTGCGGACCGCACAATCCATTGCTGGAAGCGTGAGGGACACGGCAATGTATCCCTTTCACAGGCGCTTGAAAAATCGTGTAACTGCGCGCTTATGAACATAGCCGCAAAGATAGGAAATGAAAAGTTCTACAACTATTGCGAGGGCTTCGGGCTCCTTGATAAGACGGGTGTTGATCTGATCGGAGAGGCCGGCGGCTATTTTTTCAATGAAAAGGATTTCAAAAACCCGAACAACAAGGTCAGCCTTGCGGTTGCTTCTTTCGGCCAGACCTTCAAGGTAACGCCGATGCAGATAGTGTGTGCGGTAGGTGCTGTGGTGAATGACGGCAAGCTGATGAAGCCGCATGTTGTAAAGGAAATTGTTGATGATAACGGCATTGTCATAGAAAAGAACGAGCCGGAAATCGTGCGTCAGATAATATCCGAAAAGACATCTGACTTTATAAATGATTCAATAGAAGAAACGGTTGCGACGGGTACAGGTAAGAATGCTCGTGTGACGGGATACAGAATAGGCGGAAAAACAGGTACATCGGAAAAGGTCGATGAATATACGGCGGAAGAGGGAAAGAAATATATCGCGTCCTTCTTCGGTGTCGCTCCGATGGAAAACCCTGAAATTGCGATACTTATAATACTTGATACTCCGCGCGGAATATATCTCGAAGGAAGCCAGCTTGCAGCTCCTGTTGCAGGAAAGGTGTTCGGTGAGATTCTGCCGTATCTCGGCTTTGAGCCGACCTATACTGCAGATGAGCTCACAGGTGCGGAAGTCGTTATGCCAAACCTCATAGGCGGAACAAGTGAGGGAGTAAACAAGTTGCTCAGCACAAACAGAAACTATTCGTCGTTCACGATAAAAACCGTCGGAGACGGCAATATCTGTACTGATCAGATTCCGGCAGAGGGCGCGAAAATACCGAACAATTCAACTATTGTTGTATATATGGGAGGTAAGGCTGATTCGGAAGAGGTCATAATGCCGAATGTTATCGGAATGACGCCTGAATCTGCAAACAAGCTCATAACAAATGCAGGTCTCTATATGAAATCGAATGGCGCGGTTGACAAACGCTCTGCAGCCGTAGGTGCAACAAAACAGCAATACCCCGAGGGAACAAAGCTTAAACGCGGCACAGTGGTTACTGTGGAATTCTACGATGTAAACAGTGTTTCGGAAGGCATTTCCGGATAGAAACACGGAGGGAGGTTATTCCTTATGAAGCTTCGCGAAATATTGAACGGTATAGAAATAATATCTGCAGATGTCGATCTTGACATCGAAGTCTGCGGTGTGGAATGTGATTCACGCAAGGTGAGCAGCGGATCGGTGTTCGTTGCAATCCGAGGCTATGAAACCGATGGAAACAAATTTATAAAATCCGCTTTGGAAAACGGCGCTTGCGCTGTGATAACTGACAAAAAGAGTGCGATGGCAAAAGGCCGTATTCTTGTGAAGGATGCAAGGCGCTCTCTTGCCGTCGCTGCGAAAAACTTCTATGGAAATCCGACCCGGGATATGAAGGTTATCGGTGTGACGGGTACAAACGGAAAAACAACCGTCACCTATCTCATAAAGCGCGGCCTTGAGCAGACAGGTGCTGTTTGTGGCCTTATCGGAACAAATCAGAATATGATAGGCTCTGAAATTATCGAAACCGAGAGAACGACACCCGAATCAAATGAGCTATGGAAGCTTTTTGCGAAAATGCGCGATGCAGGCTGCACCCACGTGATAATGGAGGTTTCCTCGCATTCTCTCGAGCTTTCAAGGGTGTATGGCATTGAATACGAGGTCGGAGCATTCACCAACCTGACTCAGGATCATCTTGATTTCCACAAGACCATGGATAAATACGAAGCGGCAAAGGCAAAGCTGTTTGAGCAGTCGAAAATTGCCGTAATTAACTATGATGATGAAGCAGGAAAGCGTATGATACGTTCCTGCCCTGTTAAAACCGTAAGCTTTTCGACAAAGGACAATATGGCGGATTATGTGGCAAAGAATATCCGCACAAAGGCTGCATCTGTTGAATTCGAGCTTGTCGGAATCGCGACAATCGGAAGAATCGAAATGAACATCCCCGGAAAGTTTTCTGTATACAACGCGCTCTGCGCTTCAAGTGTGTTGCTGTCTCTCGGAATAAGCCTTCCCGATGTGATGAATGCGCTGAAATCAATTGAGGGAGTAAAGGGAAGAGCTGAGGTTGTGCCGACGGACACAGACTACACTGTTATGATAGACTATGCCCATTCTCCGGATGGCTTGGAAAACATACTGAAAACTGTAAAGGAGATAGCAGAAGGAAGAGTCATTGCAGTTTTTGGTTGCGGAGGCGACAGAGATGCCACAAAACGTCCGAAAATGGGAAAAATTGCGGCGGAATATGCTGATGTTGTGGTTGTAACCTCGGATAATCCAAGAACTGAGGAGCCTGAGGCTATCATTGAGGATATCCTGCCCGGTATCCGCGAGGTTACAGATAGTTTTGAATGTGTGGTTGACAGGCGCGCGGCGATTTTCCGCGCTCTCGATATTGCGCAAAAGGGCGACATCGTCGTGCTTGCAGGCAAAGGCCACGAAACATATCAGGAGATCAATCACATAAAGCATCATATGGACGAACGCGAAATAGTCGCAGAATATTTTTCAAAGTAATCTGCTGATGAGGCACACGCTTTGTCATACTTTAAAGGGGAAATTCAAACTATGGAAAAACTGACTGCATCATATATTTCAAAGCTGTGCGGAGGTGTGCTCTATGGCGACGACGTACAGATAAATTCAATTGTGCGCGACAACCGCGAGATAAGCGGCGGAGAGCTGTTTGTTGCAATCCGCGGCGAAAAGTTTGATGGTCACAGCTTTGTGCAGGATGCGGCAAATCGCGGTGCTTCGGCGGTTCTCGTGTCGGAAAAAAACGATGTGTGTGATGCCGCGCGTATTGTTGTGGAAGATACTGTCAGGGCGCTTGGTGATATCGCAAGCGGATACCTCAAAACGCTTGAGCTTTTGCGCGTGTGCATAACGGGAAGCGTCGGAAAAACAACAACGAAAGAGATGTGTGCGGCTGTTCTGGCTGAAAAATACAAAACACATAAAACACAGGGGAATTTCAACAACAATATAGGGCTTCCACTGACGGTTTTCGGACTTGATAAAAGCCATGAAGCGGCTGTTTTTGAAATAGGAACAAACCATTTCGGGGAGATCCTTCCGCTTGCGAGGATTGCGGCTCCGCATATAGCTTTGATAACGACTATCGGAGAAAGCCACCTTGAAGCTTTCGGAACAAAAGAAGGGGTCCTTCGCGAAAAAACGGAGATTTTCAATGGGCTTGTCGATGGCGGCGTTGCAGTGCTGAACGGCGATGATCCGCTTTTGTGGGGACTGCGTGACAGCTTGAAGCATAAGGTGTTGTGGTTCGGGCTTCAGAATGAAGAATGTGATGTGTTCGGAGAGATCATCAGCGCAAATGCTTATGAGGCTGTGTTTGAGGTCCGGGGAAGTGATGTCACCTTCCGGCTGAGCTGCGGCGGCGAGCACAATGTGCGTGATGCCCTTTCCGCAATAGCTGTCGGAAGAGCTGCGGAAATGACGGACGAAGAAATTGCACGCGGTCTTTCGCGGTTTGAAAACACAGGAATGCGCCAGGATATATATTCACACAACGGCATAACGGTAATAAGGGATTGCTATAACGCAAATCCCGATTCGATGCGTGCATCCCTCGCGTTTCTCCGCGATTTTGAGACGGATGGAACGCGCTTTGCGGTGCTTGGCGATATGCGTGAGCTTGGAGGGAATGCTGAAGCTTTGCACGTGGATACAGGTCGCTTTGCAGGCGAGTGTGCTGATTGTGTGCTCACAACGGGCGAGTTTTCCTCAGCATATATGCGCGGAAGCGAAAAGGTTCTTGTGTTTGAGGACAAAATTGAGCTTTCTGAATATCTCAGGCTCAATGCGAAGAACGGTGATGTTGTTCTCGTCAAGGGGAGCTACGGCACAAAGATGTGGGAAGTGCTCGAGCTGATGAAATGGGAGAGGAAGTAGACACTTATGATTTGGGAATATATAGCAGCTGCAGGTATAGGCTTTGCAATTACATATCTTTTCGGTAAGGTGCTCATACCTTATCTCAGAAAATTGAAATTCGGTCAGAAAATTCTTGAAATAGGGCCGAAATGGCATATGGGCAAGCAGGGAACGCCGACGATGGGCGGAATTATGTTCATTCTCGGAAGTGGCATTGCAGCAATCTTTACAGGAATTCCGTATATGCTGCAGGGGGATTTGCGCCACATAATAGTTTTCCTTTTTGCGGCAGCTTTTGGCGTCATCGGCTTCATAGATGACTATGCAAAAATTATGAAGAAAAAGAATCAGGGCCTTACGGCGATACAGAAGCTGTTGCTTCAGCTTACCTCTGCCGCTGTATTCCTTTCACTTCTGAGAATGCTTGGGGATCTTAACCCGGCTCTCTATATTCCTTTTTTTGATATAACGGTAAACCTCGGCTGGATTCCTTATCTTGTGATAATGCTTCTCGCTATTGTGGGAACAGTAAATGCAGTCAACCTGACTGACGGTGTCGATGGCCTCGCAACGAGTGTTACGCTTCCTGTTGTTCTCGTGTTTGCGATAATCGGAGCATATATGGCATTTTCAACGGTCGGTATCTTTGCATCCGCGCTTTTTGGTGCGCTCTGTGCTTTTCTCATATACAATTTCAACCCGGCAAAGGTGTTTATGGGGGATACAGGCTCTTTGTTCCTTGGCGGCGCGGTCTGCGGAATGGCATTTGCCTTTGATATGCCGCTCGTGCTTCTGCTTATGGGAGTAGTCTATATCGCCGAGGCGTTATCTGTCATTCTCCAGGTTTTGTTTTTCAAAATCACCCACGGCAAGCGCCTTTTCAAAATGTCACCTATTCATCACCATTTTGAAATGAGCGGTTGGAATGAAAAGAAAATCTGCGCCGTATTTATGACGGTGTCGGCAATTGGTGCGCTTGTCGGCTTTGCAAGTATAATGGGCAAGCTGTTTTGAGTTTTCAGAGGAGTGTTAATTGCATATGGCAAAAAAGTCGAAAGAAAAAGTAAAACGAAAGAGCAGTGCAGTACGCGGCTCTTTGGATTATCCGTTTCTCATCCTTGTAATTGCGCTTATGGGAATCGGGCTTCTTATGCTGTTTTCGGCGAGCTATGCCGCAGCTTATTATGACCCAAAGATAAACAACGCAACCTATTATTTCACACGTCAGGCTATCTTTGCCGTTGCAGGAGTATCCATAATGTTTATAATAAGCTTTATGGATTATCGCAGATTCCGCGTGCTCTCGCCGCTTCTTATGATTGGTAGTATCGCTCTTCTTATATTGGTTCTGATTATAGGAAAAGGAAATTTCGGTGAGAAGCGCTGGATAGACCTGGGTTTCATTCAGTTCCAGCCGTCAGAGATTGCGAAGGTCGCCGTAATTTTCTTCTTCTCAAGTATGATATCAGTCAATTCGGATAAGATGAAGACGTTCCGTTATGGAGTTCTGCCGTTTGTGGCAGTTCTCGCCGTAATTGCGGGATTGATGTTTCTTGAGCCGCATCTTTCGGGTGCTGTGTTGATTGTAGGCGTCGGTGCGGCGCTTATGTGGATGGGCGGAACACACTGGGGCTGGTTTGCAAGCGCCATAGGTGCTGCCGGTGTTGCAGGTGTTGCGGCGATAAGCTTTCTTGACTATGCACGCAAGCGCGTCGAGACGTATATCAATCCGTTCCTTGATCCTCAGGGTGACGGCTATCAGATCATACAGTCGTTATATGCAATAGGCTCAGGCGGTGCGCTCGGGCTCGGATTTGGTAACAGCAGGCAGAAATATCTCTATCTTCCTGAGGCTCACAACGATTTTATTTTTGCCATAGTATGCGAAGAGCTTGGATTTATCGGTGCAGTAATAATTCTTGCTCTTTTTGCACTGTTGATCATCCGCGGCTATTGGATTGCGCTCCACGCACGCGATAAATTCGGATCACTGCTTGCCGGCGGTATAACAACAATGGTTGCCTTGCAGACAGTTCTGAATATCGGTGTTGTAACAGGAGTTCTGCCTGTAACAGGTGCGGCGCTTCCGTTCTTCTCCTATGGCGGTACAGCATTGCTCATTCTCCTTGCGGAGATGGGTGTCGTGCTATCGGTTTCAAGATATATTCCTGCAAAAAAGGCTGGTTAGATATATGAAGTTTTTATTTGCTTGCGGAGGTACGGGAGGGCATATAAATCCGGCTCTTGCCGTGGCCAGAACTGTTAAGGAAAAACGACCGAACGCAGAAATACTGTTTGTTGGTGTTGAAGGCGGTATGGAGACACGCCTCGTTCCTGCGGCAGGTTTTGAAATAAAAACAATAAAGTCCGATGCAATTTCACGCAGGGGCGGCTTGCACGGTCTTATGGCAAACATCAGCGCCATAAAGAAGATAATAGGTGCGGAGAATACTGCCAAAAGAATAATAAAAGAATTTTCACCCGATATTGTTATGGGTACAGGCGGATATGCCTGCTATCCTGTGCTTTCTGCGGCGGCAAGGCTTGGTATACCGAGCGTCATACACGAAGCAAACGCATATCCGGGTCTTGCGACGCGTGCGCTTTCAAAGCGAGTTTCAAAGGTTTTGCTCAATTTCGGGGTCAGCCGCGAAAGATTGCCGAAACGCGCTTTGTGTGAGGTTGTGGGAAATCCGATACGCGGAGACATATTGATGTATGACCGCGAAACCGCGCGCCGTGAGCTCGGCGTGGAGAAACCGCTCCTTGTGAGCTTCTGGGGCTCGCTCGGAGCGCGTGAAATGAACAAAAAAATAGCAGAGCTGATAAAGCTCGAAACAGAAAATCCGGGAGAGTTTCACCATATCCATGCAACGGGAAAATACGGCTATGAATGGATGCCGGGATATATTGCAGATATGGGTGTGGAGCTTCGGGAAAACAGCTTCATAACCTTGCGAGAATATATCGACGATATGCCGAGAGTGCTTGCGGCGGCTGATGTTGTGATGTGCCGTGGCGGCGCGGGAACTTTGTCTGAGATAAGCGCGAGAGGAACACCTGCTATCATCGTTCCGTCTCCGAATGTCACTGACAATCACCAGTTTAAAAACGCATCTGAGCTTAAAAAAATCGGCGGCGCAGTTGTGATAGAAGAAAAGGATACCACAGCGCAGCTGCTCTATGATGAGGCAAAACGCCTGCTTTGTGATGAGGCGGCGAGAAAACAGATGTCGGAGCGCCTTATAGAGTCTGCGGTGCTTGATGCATCTGAGCGTATATACGATGAGATGATGCATCTGATACGGGAAAAAGCACAAAGCTGAAATATCAATGTAACCCATTTTTTCAAAACGGCATAGTATATTGTGAATACGATGCACGGCCGGCATTGAAAAAGTGGGAGGGTGCTTTTTTGTTATGAGCACATTGATTGTAAACGGAGGCAGAAAGCTTGACGGAAGAGTATCCGTCCACGGTTCAAAGAACAGCGTTTTGCCCATTCTTGCCGCGACTATTATCAATTCGGGAACAAGTGTCATACATAATTGCCCGAAGCTTCGCGATGTGGATGCGGCTATTGATATCCTGAAATATATAGGATGCCGTGTTTTTGTTGATGGGGACACCGTTACTGTTGATTCGAAGAATGCGGCAAATTTTGAGATACCATATAATATGATGCGCGAGATGCGTTCGTCGGTCATTTTTATGGGTGCGATGCTTGCGGGTATGCGCAAAGCGCACGTGTTTACTCCGGGCGGTTGTGAGCTCGGCGCAAGACCGATAGATCTGCATCTTTCAGCGTTGCGCGCACTCGGCGCCCATATTCATGAAGAGGGCGGAAAAATAAAATGTGAAGCAGGCAGGATGCGAGGCAGAGACATCGTGCTGGCTTTTCCGAGCGTTGGAGCAACTGAAAATACAATGCTCACTGCTGTTGCCTGCGAAGGGAAGACCAGAATAATCAATGCGGCACGCGAGCCGGAAATCGAAGATCTGCAGAATTTTCTCGTTTCTATGGGTGCGGAGGTCTCGGGGGCTGGAAGCTCAACGATAGTGATATATGGCGGAAAGAAACTGCACGATACAGAATATGAAGTAATCCCGGACAGAATCTGCGCGGCGACTTTCTTGTGCGCTGCGGCAATCTGCGGAGGAAATGTGAGTGTCGGAAATGTTATTCCCGAGCATATAGAAACGGTAACCTCTATAATTGACAGCATAGGCTGTTCGCTTTCGATAAAGGGTAGAGATATCACTGTGCGTTGCCCTGAACGTCCATCGGCAATAAGGCTTGTGCGGACGATGCCATATCCCGGATTTCCGACAGATGCACAGCCTCCGCTTATGGCTCTTGCAACGAAATGCAACGGAACGAGTATGTTCGTCGAGAATATATTCGACGGAAGATACCGCCACGTAAGCGGCCTTTCAAGAATGGGCGCGGATATAAAGGTGGAGGGGAATGTTGCTATGGTTTGCGGCGTGAAAACGCTGTTCGGATGCCCTGTTGAGGCGACTGACCTGCGCGGCGGCGCGGCGCTTCTGATCGCTGCTATGGCGGCGGAAGGGAAAAGTGAAATATCAAAGGTTTGTCATATCGATCGCGGCTATGCGGCGATTGAAAAAAGTATGTGCGCGCTGGGCGCAGATGTAAAAAGAGTGTGAAACAAAAGAAGGTGAATGTATAATGGCGGCAAAAAAGAGAAGGCGCAGGAGAAGGAAAAGCAGTGGCTTTTTTCTGTCTGTTATTACTTTTTGTATTGTTATTGCGGCTATAATAACCTCAGTTACTGTTTTTCTGAAGGTTGCCGAGGTTCAGGTGACGGGAACAACCCGTTATGATGCGGCGGATATAATTGCAACATCGGGAATTGAGACAGGCGACAATATGTTTATGATAAATAAATTTGACGTTGCTGAGCGGATTCTTGATAAATATCCGTATATCGAGCAGATAAAAATACGCCGTAAGCTTCCGGATACATTCACGTTTGAAATAACGGAGAGAGTGCCGGCGGCATATATCGAAAATCAAGGGAATCGCTGGCTTATAGACAATAATGCATATATACTTGAGATGCTCACGCCTGAGGCGAAAGTGACAGTGCCGAAGGTGAGCGGCTGTGTTGTGAAAACGCCGTATGCAGGCTCGATGCTTGATCTTGAAAATCCCGATCAGCTTCCTGTGATAAAGGAAGTCCTGACAGCGCTGAGATATGCCGATATGGGGCAGAATATTGTCAGGGTCGAGGTTGAGAAGCTGTATGATATAAACATTATATACGGCGACCGTTTCCTTGTCGCGCTCGGAGATACAACGAAGCTATCAAAGAAGATAGAGATGCTTCGCGCCGTGATAGCGGAGCTGACTGATTTTGACAAGGGAACTATAAATGTCAGCGCTGTCAAGGAAGCCCGCTTCAAACCGAATGCAAGCATAGATCTTTCAGAAAAGCCCCGGCCGGCTCCTCAGAACACAGAGCCTGCCGGAGACACAGGCTCAGAGGAAAGCACGGCGACAGAAGAAGTAGCTCCGGATGAAGAGGAAACCTCGGATGGGGAGAAGGCGGAAGACACAGATGATAAAACAGAGAGCGAAAATTGACAAAATTTGAAAATCCTGAGCGGAATAACCGAGAAAAATTCAAAAAAATTTATAATATTTCGTTTATTCCTATTGACCTTTTGACAAAAAGATTATAAAATATATTATGTGTTAGTTTAATAACAAAAGATAATCTCAAGGAGGAGTTTTACATATGCCTTTCGAGTTAGATACAGGCGCAGACGTCATCGTTCCGATTAAAGTTATAGGTGCAGGTGGCGGCGGCGGAAACGCAGTCAATCAGATGATTAATTCAGGTGTTCGCGGTGTTGAGTTTATCGCTATGAACACAGATCGTCAGGCGCTTCGTGGGTCATGCGCAACATATAAGATTCAGCTTGGCGAAAAGCTCACAAAGGGTCTCGGCGCAGGTTCCGATCCTGAGGTCGGCAGAAAAGCTGCTGAAGAAAGCCGCGAGGCAATCAAAAAGATGCTTGAAGGCACAGATATGGTCTTCATTACAGCAGGTATGGGCGGCGGCACAGGTACCGGCGCGGCTCCGATAGTTGCTGAAATTGCGCGTGAGATGGAAATTCTCACAATCGGTGTTGTAACAAAGCCGTTTGGCTTTGAAGGCAAGAAGCGTATGCTTCAGGCTGAGGAGGGTATTGAAACTCTCCGTGCAAAGGTCGATTCTCTTGTTGTTATCCCGAACGAGCGCTTGAAGTGTGTTTCTGAGCAGAAGATTACATTCCTCAATGCGTTTGAGGTTGCTGATGATGTTCTCCGTCAGGCCATCCAGAGCATTTCAGAGCTCATTTCCGGCGGTGGCCTTGTCAACCTCGACTTTTCTGACGTCAAAAAGATTATGAAGGATGCAGGCTATGCTCATATGGGCGTTGGCCGCGCTTCAGGTAAGGATAAGGCTGCAGAGGCAGCTCGCATCGCTATCCAGAGCCCGTTGCTTGAAACATCCATCAATGGTGCTCACGGTGTAATTATCAACATCACAGGTTCGCTCGATATCGGCCTTGATGAGGTTGAAATTGCAGCAGAGATGGTCCGCGAAGCTGCTCATGAAGATGTAAACATTATCTTTGGTGCGGCGTTTGATCCGGCGCTTGAGGATGAAATCCGCGTAACTGTTATCGCGACAGGCTTTGAGGGCAAGTCCTCTCCGCTTCCGGCGGCAGAGCCAGCCAAGGCTGAGCCTAAGGCAGCACCTGCTCCTGCAGCAACATCTGCAGAGGAGAGTTCGCTTTTCTCAAGATTCTCGGCAACATTTGCTGAGTTTGAGTCCGGCGCTGCTGAGACAGTTGCCGCTCCGGCTGAAGCTCCTGCAACAACTCCTGCTTCCGGTGCTTCTTCCGATGATGACGAGGATGATCCC
>JAFSIZ010000198.1 GCA_017439555.1 Oscillospiraceae bacterium
CATATTTAAAGGTTGTGAGCATCGGAATTTTTCCGTTTTCCGGGTTGTACTGTGTGAAATCAAACACCTGAGAAGGCAGTGTTTCACTTCCCGCAAGTGCAATTGTCGGAAGCAGGGTGACAATCATTGCAACTGCGAGAATGAGCGATAAAAATCGTTTCATTTTTCTTTTTCCTCCTTAAATTTTTATTTATTCAAAAGTGCGAAAGCATCGGCTAAATCTTTGCCTTCATACACAAATCCGAAATTTACGCTGACGCGCCAGAGCGCCGTGTCGGTGTGGTGCTTGCTTGGCGTTGATTCGCGGTTTTCAACAGCTGTTACGCAATCCTTGATTGCCGAACACATAAATCCGCGCTGTTGCATTCCGAGCATACCGCCCTCGTCAGAGAGGAGACACGCATCAACAGCAAAGCCCATATAAACAAGATGGTTTATACCGTCGCGCTTGGCGACTGCCGCAAGCTCATTCGAGCTTGTGCATATCGGCTCGTTGCCCTCGGGCATTGCTTCGGGAAGAAAATCGAGATATTCGGCTCTCGCCTTTGATATACCTTCCCACGCATTCGGGCCCGGAGTTACGTTATCGGACTTGAAGCTATAAAGCTCGGAGAGAATCTCATCGCTCTCCGCCTTATCGCGCGGAACATACTTTTCCTCTGCGCCGAGCGCCTGAGTTTCCGTATAGCCGGGCATTTCCTCATAATAGCCTTTTCCAAAGGTTACGTGATAAACCTTCACACCTGCCGCACGTGCCGCATCGAGAACAGCGGGGAAATTCTCCTTTGCAAGGCGATAGCTTCTCGGGACATATTCGCAATATTGGAACTGCTCCGGAGCATTTTCCGCCTCACCGACATATGCCGCGTGCATAACGACGATTGCCGTCTTTTCTGCATTGAGCGGAAGGTCTGCCTTCTTCCAGCCGCCATATGTAAGTGCCGCATCATCACCGAGCGACGGGTCTGCGCCATAGTGCTGATAGTACATTGTCGGCACCTCGAGAACTTTGCCCTCTCGGATCTTCGCGCCGGTTGAATTATCCTCCACTTCAATTCCTCCGTTGAAAAGAGTTTTTACATCTGCGTCATCTGCACAGGACGCAAGCGAAAAAGCCATAACCACTGCGATTATAAGCGCAAATATTTTCTTTGTCATAACTCCGTTCCCTCCTTAAAATACAGGCTATTTGCCTATTATAACAATATTTTAACATTCTTCGTTTTAAAGTTCAATAGTCAAAAGTATAATCCTCGGCAAATTATGTTTTTCTGTTGAAAAATCAAAGCTTTTATTATATTATATTGTTAAGAAATTATTTATTTGCGAGGTGATGACGGATGAATAAACAGCTCAATGCAGTGCCCGGAATTATTCCTGCGCTTTCTCAACTTCGCACATCTATCACCCAACACGTTCTTGAGCGCCTCCCCTTCTATGTTTATCCCGTCACCGCCAGCGTCAGAAACGAGCTCCATTGGCACGATTATTTCCAGATATGGTATACGGTTTCCGGTTCATATTACCACACGGTGAACGGTGAGCGTCGCTTGCAGACTGCAGGAGATATTGCGCTTATTTACCCATACACACTTCACGCCGTTGACACCTCGTCTTCCGACCTCGAGAGCACGCGCATCATATCAATCTCAATCGCAAAGGACGTCTATGACAGAAATCTTCTTCCCGTCATTCCGCTGACATATTCCCTCGCCTCCTTTGATAACTTTATGCTCTCGCCGTTCATTGCACTTCGCGGCAAAAACAAAGAGCGCGCAGACGAGCTTTGTGAATCGGTTCTTTCCGAGTTTTCCAAAATGCAGGCAATGATAGAAAGCAGGATAATCTCTTATCTCAACTCGCTTCTTGAGCTGTGCGCCGATGCAGTCAACACTCGCCTTATCAAACAGAAGGTTCATTCTGCATATGAGCGCACAACGCAGATAAACAACTCCGTCCACTTCATAACGGGAAATGCAGCGCAGAAAATCACGCTTTCAAAAGCAAGCAGCACTGCAATGATGTCTGAGCGTTCTTTCACTGATAAATTCAAGCAGACCGTCGGGCGCACTTACCACAGCTATCTCACAGGTGTCAGAATGGCAAACGCCGTCGATTATCTGCGGCACACAAACAAAACAGTTTCAGAGATTTCCGATGAATGCGGTTTTTCGAATCGCGGACATTTTATAAACGCCTGTACCGACACCTTCAATATGACACCGCTTTCCCTGCGAAGGTATTTCCGCGAATGGTCAGCTCTCTATGGCGAGGCCGCCTATGCAAAATCGCGCTCGTTTGCGTGGTTGTTTGGCTGGTCCGACGAGCGGCTTGCGGAAATAAAAAGAATACAGAGCGGTCTTTTCTGAGCAGAATAACAAAAAGCTGAAAACGAAGCAAGTTCGTTTTCAGCTTTCTTTTTTATTCAAAACTGTTTTATCCCTTATGCCAATGTTGAGAGCTTTGAAAGATCTATTTCGCTTTCCATTCTCTCGCCGCGCATAAGGCGTTCAGCCTCCTGAACAGCATATGTTCCCATACGCGAACAGCCGTTGTTTGCCGCACCTGCGATATGCGGAAGCAGGATGACATTCGGAAGGCTTCTGTAGGGGTGGTCAGGAGCCGGCGGCTCATGCTCCATAACATCGATAATTGCAGTAAAACGGTTCTTGCGAAGCTCTTCTACAAACGCAGGCTCGTCTATAACGTTTGCGCGCGCTGTGTTTATTATAATCGCACCGTCTTTTATAAGATGGAGATTTCCTGCATTGAACATATTATCCGTTGCGGGAATATTCGGAGCGTGGATGCTTATGACATCACTCTCTGCAAAGAGCTCTTCAAGCTCGCGCTTTTCGCCACCGAGCTCACGTATCTGCTCTGCAGAAAGAGTCGGATCATAGACAAGAACATCGACAACAAAATCCTGAAGAAGCTTGATAAAGGCTCTTCCTGCCATTCCAGCACTGATAACACCGATCTTTATTCCATAGAAATCGGTTATAATATCATAATTCTCGCGCCAAAGACCGTCCCTCGTCTGCTGAGAGAGCGCGAACATACCCTTGCACGCCGCAATAGCTGCACCGAGAGCTGTCTCTGCAACACCTCGGGAAAGCTCTTTTGCCGCAGAGCTTACACGGATACCACGCTCTGCGAAGGAATCATTTACAACACCCTTGACAGAGCCGCCTGCGTGGATAAGCGCAACAAGATTCGGGCAGGCAGCAAGCATTTTGTCAGTAATGCGTGGTGAACCCCATGCCGTTATTATGATATCTGAGCCTCTGAGAAACTCGACAATATAATCTTCGTCATCAAAAGTCTCTCTGTCATATATATGAAGGTCTCCGAGCTTGCGAAGCGCTTCAAAATGCTGCTCAAGAAAAATTATTCTTTTTTTGATTTGCACATTTGCTAAAATTGAAATTTTCTGCATTGAAATTCCCCCGAAAATCCGTGTGTTTATTTTTATACAGGACGATGGAATCACCGTCCTGTATAAATTTTACAATTATTTTGCGATATAGTCAAGTATTCTTTTTATAAGAACTGCAACTTCTGCACGTGTTGTGTAATCGGTCGGGGCAATCTTGCCGCTCTTTCCGTTTACAAGCTCTGCGCTGACAAGAGCTGATACTGCATCCTTTGCATATTCTGCAACAGATTCAAAGTCGGGGTAAGACACCTCATCCGTCGCCTCCGGCGCCACCTTCCCCTCAAGGGGAAGGCTATTAAGCGCGCGGTATACAATCGTCATCATATCCTGACGTGTGATTGTATTTCTCGGCGCAAACTTATTATCGCCGATGCCGTTTACAATGCCTGTATTTCTTGCGATTGCAAGCTCAGCTGCAAAGTAGTCGCTTGATGCTACATCTGCGAAGTTCTCTTCTTTCTCACTTGTCAATTTGAAAGCGCGGACAAGGAGAAGCGCAAAGTCTGCACGTGTGATATTTGCTGCAGGTGAGAACGTGTTCTCACTTGTGCCCTTTATTATTCCTTCATCAGCAAGGGCGTTGATGGAATCAGCCGCCCAAGTGTGAGCGCCAAGGTCAACAAAACGTGCCTTTTCGGCTCCCTCCCCGAGGGAGCTGTCGTCATCGCCGACTGAGGGAGTTGCATCCGTCTTGTCGTCTGTCTTATCATCTGACGGGGTTGACGGAGCCGGAGCAGCTCCACCGCCGCCACCGCCACCTGCGCCACCGCCGGAAGTGCCCGGAGTGCTCGGTGTTGAAGGTGTTGAAGGTGTTGAGGGTGTTGAGGGTGTTGAAGGTTCGCTCGGTGTCTGTGAGCCTGCACCCGTTGTCGAGCCATAGACGGTTACAGTAAAGTAGACTGTGCTTGTTCTTCCCTCAGAGTCTGTTGCGTCAATCGCAAAGAGGCTGTCGCCCGTCTGGGAGTTTGTCGGCTTCCACGTTACTGTTCCCGTTTCAGCATCAAAGCTTGCACCTCTCGGAAGAGTTCTCGGCGAATAGATTATCTCTCCGCCATCATCCGCCGTTGCATTCACCTCAACGGATATTGCGCTTCCTGCGGATGTTGAAAGGCCTTCTGAAACCTTGTCAAAAACAGGAGCGTGGTTATCCTCATGTGACAATGCTATAGAGAATGTCTGCCCCTCTGCTATGTCATAATTATAGCCGCCGTTTATATCGCTGTTATCGAGATAAGAATCGATGAGTGTTACATAACCGATATCGAGCGATGCGCTCATTCCATCCTCAGAAAGCTCTGCTTCTTCAATAACGAATGCCGCATTTCCGAGTGCCGGGCTGTCGACTCTGATGAGCGAGCCGCGGAGCATTTCTGCATCTTCAACCTTTTCATCAAACGAAACATCGATGAAGTTCTCGAAAGCAAGCTCCTTCGTAAAGCCTGTGACCGTTCCGTTTACACTCGCTTTTGCGTCGGTGATATCGGCAAGCTTCTCGCCATCGTGTATGTAGCTGTAGATATTTCTGCCCTCTGCATTGAGCGTCCATACGCCGACAAAGCCCTTGAAATCGAAGGAGTATGGAGTTTCGAGTGTGTTGTCCGTTACAGTGTAGGTGATATCGCTGTTCTGGGCATAGACAACATAGTCAACTCTGCCATCAACGAGCGTTATCTTAAGCGCTGCCGCCTTGTCTGTCTGCTTCGGATTTCCTTCCTTGACTTCCATATCAATGCGCTCGATGCTCTCAATATAGCGCTCCTTGTTATACGGCTCATATACTGTTGTGAAGAGCGTATTGAGATCCTTGCCTGTTCTGCGGACGAGCATATATTTCTGATGCTGTGCATATGCAAGATTTGCCGCAGTTCTCGGCGGATAGCCGTCTGCAAGCGTTACCTCATCAACCTCAAAATCGTTTGCCATCGTCACACGGAGATTGATATCCATAGCAGACTTCGGGTTGCGCGCATAGCCATGAAGATCGATTATATCAAAGTCGATATAGAAGCTCTCAAGGTTCGGTGTCTGCGAACGCTCGACGTGCTCAAGCCATGTATATCCATCCGGATATTTGAGCTTCTTGTAGTTTGTTGACGGGTCTGTATACGGATCGTTTCCGAACGGTACATCAACGCCTGCATATGTTCCGCCTATCTGCTTCTCGAAATTGAGCTCAGGTGAAGAGGCTGCAACGTCTTCGCCGGAGGAATGGAAGCTATAGAGGTGGTCATCGCCACCGAGGATCTTGAAGAAGTCAACGCCATAGGAAATTTCGCTGTCATAGTCAATCATAACGACCGTTCTGCGATATTCCTCTGTCTGTGTATAGACTCTTGCGCCGTCAATATCGAGAACCTTGACGCGTGTGTCCTTCTCGTCAAAATGGAGCGGATCAAGCGGCTCTGCGCTCTGATACTGATTCTTTTCGTCGACAACGACCGTGTTGTGGGCAATTGTCGTGTTCGTCCACTGATGGCGGTTCGGATGGTAGCCAGTCTGCTCCGGATATCCGTTTTCAGGTGTGAGAGCAAGACCGTATGCCTCGATACCGAGGTTGAGCTTGTCATAGTGGCTGTGTGATGTTGCACCGCCGAAGTACATCCAGAAATCGCGCGTTGTGTCGCGGATTGCCGTTGTTCCCGTATCCTCGTGGAGTGTGCCTGCACGGAGAACACCGAGACCGTAGCCTGTCATCATCGAACTTCTGTCAAA
Source organism: Oscillospiraceae bacterium (assembly GCA_017439555.1). Classification (GTDB taxonomy): domain Bacteria; phylum Bacillota; class Clostridia; order Oscillospirales; family JAAYXM01; genus SIG480. The sequence continues at coordinate 6,152 of JAFSIZ010000198.1, forward strand.
GTCATACTCGCCATATTTATCGATTATATTGAGAATCTCCTGCTTAAGGCTTTCGGGGTTCTTTGTGAATATGTCATAATGCATACCGTCGAGATTTCCCTCTGTATACATTCTGAGCCTATAAAGCAGCTGCGCAATCTCAACTGCGCTTTCATAATGGTATTTCTTGACGCCGTTGAATGCGCCGATGATGACATCCTGGTCATCAGGAAGCTGAGCGAACCAACCTGTTCTTCCCGAGTCACCGATTGACGGCTGACCGCGGCGGACAAGAGTCATCGGGTTATATGACTTAATCATTCCGATATACTTCGGGTTGCCCCATATATCCATTCCGTCATATGTTTCATTGAGCGCGAGAATTTCAGCAACGTCATAGAGCTGAGTTACCCAGATTCGGTTGTATCCCGGGCCGGACTCTGTTCCCTGGCCGTCACGCGATACTTCATTTACAAGCTGCTGACCGACTCCGCCGCCGGAGTTGGATTCATACTGAACCTCAATACTCTCTTTGAATATCCAGTCAATCATCTGATTTGTTGTCGGCTGGGTATCGAGAACGACAGCTGCCGCCGCAATTGCAGACTGGTGGTGACCGAAGTTACCGCGAAGGTCTGCCTCAAGTGCTGCAGTATACATCTCTGCAAGGTAGTTTGTTTCGACATTCGTTCTGATTGCCTCAGCTGTTGACTTATCACCAATAGCGGAATATTTCTGTGCCTTTGCATCAAGGAAAGAAATAACCTGCGGATCATCATAAATCGGGAAGAACGAGTCATATGTCTTGGAAAGCGCAAGGTCGTTTATAGACTGCCAGATGTTGTTGAGCATCTTTCCGTTCTTCGAGCTTCCGAGATAATATCCTTTTGCAATCCATTCGGTCGTGCAGAACTCAGGATAGACATCTGCCATTCTATCGAGCATAATTGCGCCGGCTCTTCCGTATTTAACATCACCTGTATAGAGATATGCATCAGAGAGTGAGGTTATTGCATTCTTGGCCTCTGCCGAATGATTGTCTCCCGATGAATACCAGAGACCATAATGGTGGTAATATGGGATAAATGTATAGACTCTCTTCTTACCGTTGCTGTAATATGAGCCTGTGTCATAGCCGAGACCGTCATCAACACCCCATGTCTCAGGCTTTTCTGTGGCTGTCAGCTTACCGTTAAAGCCTGCAAGCTCAGGATAAAGCGTATTCTTAAGATAGTCTACCTCTCCGTTTGTTTCTTCAACAAGCTTTGCATTTCTCTCGTGTGCAAGCTCGACATTGTAGACGCCTGTTTCATCGTCAATACCGAGCTCATAGAGCTTCGCAAAGTCATTTGACGGGAAGAGTCGCTTACATTCAGGGCACTGAATCTTCCACGGATTTGCAAGCGCATCTGTAATCCACGGATATACGCCATATTCCTCCTGAACATCGACTCCGCAATAACGGCAGAGATATATTTCAGGGTCACCTGAAAGGCCGACCTGCCAGGTACGCGGAATGCTGTCGCCCGGGATCATCTTCCAGAGATAATCATAACCAAGCGCAACATACTCATCTGCCCTTGTGACAGCAGATTTTTTCATTGATTTTGCCCAGTCATATTTTTCGACGTTTTCGCGCGCTGCTGCAACACGTTCGTCTGTGTAATAGGTGCGGTGTGTCTTTCCGCTTCTTACAGATACCGTGACCGTTGCACTCTTTGTGTCGTCGCCGATTGTTATTTCTGCAGTGATATCTGCAACGCCTTCGGAAACAGGAGTTACCTTTCCGTTTTCAACTGTTGCAATCTCTTCATCGGAGCTTGACCAGACGAGTGTTGCATCGGTAAGCGAAAGAGCTTCGCCCGAGGAATTCTTTGCAGCCACAGAAAGCTCGATTCCGTCCGAATTCGTGCTCATAACGAGTGTTTCGTAGCCGATTTCGACGCTTGCAATTGCCGCATCTTCCTCTGCGCTTGTCGCCTCGATTACCGTGATTATATATTCTTCTGTCTTTTCTGAATTTTCTGTCTTTGCGGTTACCGCGATTGTTGTCTCGCCGACTGCAAGAGCCTTGATGTTACCCTTTGCATCGACTGTTGCAACATTCTCTGCAGATGAGACATAGGTTGCGCTTGCCATCTTGTCTGCCTTGCCGTCAAACTGCGGCTGCCAAGCATAGGTAAAGTCATCCTCTGTCGCCATAACTGCATTGATGTTTGCGCTTTCACCGACCTCAAGAGTGAGTGTTTCTGCAGGAACTGCAGTAATCTGCGGGAGTTCGTTCTTTGCGATGAAATACATCTCGCGGATACCCATATAGTATGAAGTTGTTATCTGCGAATTCGGGTTCGTGCGGAGTCGGAGCTCGTGTGTTCCCGCTTCAAGATACATAGTACGCATCGACTGAGCTTCACCCCAGGCGGTCATACCCTTGAAATAGAAGGAGTAATTTCCGATATATGTTCCGTCAAGGTAGAAATCGACATCGTCTGCCGCCTTCTGACCGATGCAACGGCCACGGAAGACCGGCATATAATATCCCGTGTAAGGAACATTTATCTTCATTGCAAGAACCTGACCCGAATTGTTGTTCTGAGTCTGGAAGCCGGTATTCATAAGACCCGGTCTTGTCTGGGATGACATATTTGCATAGTCAAATTCCCATCCGTCAACCTCGAGCTTCACTTCTTCGGCAACCGATGTCTTCGGCGCCGCAAAGTCAATCTTGAAGCTTCGGAGGTCAGACTCGACAACAGTTACAGTCAATGTATTTGTCTTGACGGTTGCGCCGTTGAGCGTTACATTTGCATAGATTTCAACAGTTTCGCCCTTGCGATTACCGAACATATAGCCGTCATCGCTTACGGAGATTGCATCACTGCTGACGACCCATTCGATGTCAGCCGCTTCGATATCTGCCGCATAGCCGCTTTCCGAAACGCCGCGGATCGTGAGCGGAAGGTCGCGGAGATATCCGACTTCGCTTGCGCCGATAAGCTCTGCGGAAACAATCGGAGTGCCGTCCGTTACGTGAATCTCCGCTGTTGTTACGACCGTGACGTTTTCATAGATAACGGTTACATCAACATAGCCTGTTCCTGCCGCAAGCGGAGTTACAACGCCGTTTTCATCAACCGAGAGAATATCCTTTGACTGCGCCTTAAAGAGAACGCGCGCATCCTCGATGTTGATTTCGTCTCCGTTTGTGTCAAACGCGCGAACTTCAACCTGAGTCGTGTTGCCCTCTCCTACCGGAAGAGCTTCAGCCTCAGCCTCGGCATACATAAGCTTTCTCGTGAAGTTGGATGCCGTGACGGCAGCGCTTCCGTTTCTCGTTACGCCGTTGAGTGTCATTGTCGCGGAGATATTTGCAGTTCCGTTCATACCTGCAAGTGAGGATACCGCCGATGCATAGTATATTCCCGGCATTCCTGTCATTGCGGTTCTTTCCGGCTTCATAATCTCGCCGATGATATAGTCATTGTCCTTATCGATCTCA
>JAFSIZ010000199.1 GCA_017439555.1 Oscillospiraceae bacterium
TATGTAGAAACATAAGAAAAACCTCTGCAAAATTTATAATTGAAGATGTCTGATCCCTCGTCGAGACTCGCCTTTTGGCTCGTTTTTGCTGTTCGCAAAAAGCTTCGCAATACCCGCGGTCTCTCCTCTTTCGCGAAAAGCAGGCTTTCCGCGAGTTTTTTGTGCGCTCCGCTACACCCCCGGGTGCAGAATCGCAACCTCGTCGAAGTACCACTCTCGGCTCGTTTTGCGCTATCGCACAAAAGCTTCGCCTTTCCGTGGACTTCTCCTCTTCCCACAAAACAGGTTTTGTGGGAACCCTGTTGGGGGGAAATCGAAATCCCCCCTTGAATTCGCTTTGCTTCTTTGCCGAAAAGCAAAGAAGATATATGTCTTAACACAAAAACATCAGTTTTCTGTCTTATTGACAATACAACCTTTTGAAACCGTGAAGATTTTTCCCTTTCTGAGCTCGCTGAACATTGAAGGATCACAGCCTGTTATTATCGTCTGCCCGCGGCTCGCATCATTTATAAGAAACTCGCGCCGCTTCGGGTCAAGCTCACTCAGAACATCATCGAGAAGAAGTATCGGCGCCTCACCTGAATCGCGCTCTATTATTCCGTGCTCTGCGCATTTGAGAGCAAGAACACACGAGCGTATCTGCCCCTGAGAGCCGAAATCGCGCGCAGGCTCACCGTTTATAAAGACAGTAAAATCATCGCGGTGAGCGCCCACAAGACACATTTCACTTGCAAGCTCTGCATCCTTTCTTCTTTTAAGATGCTCATATATTCTTTCAAAGCCATCCTCCGCGCAAGGGTCTTCTATTGAGCTGTCGCAATTATATCTGATAGTAAGCACCTCGCGCCCCTGTGATATATCAATCATCGTGGCAGATGCAAGAGCCATAAGCTCACGCAAAAACATTCCACGCTCAAGCGTTATATATGCCGCAGCTCTCGCAAGCTTTTCGTTGAGAACATCGAGATAATCTAAATATACTTCTCTTCCTGTTTCCATCTTCAATATTTTTCGCTTGCTCTCTATTATCTTGTTATGCTCTGAAAGAGCCTTTATATATGCCGGGCGAAGCTGTGATATCGCTATATTCATAAACCTTCTGCGAAGAGCCGGCCCCTCTTTTATGAGCTGGAGATCATCGGGAGAGAATAAAACCGTTTTTATAAGGCCTATATGATCGCGCGGTCGCGTCTCAGGTATGCCGTTGACAAAAAGGCGGCGCCCTGTTTTAGTTATCGTGCAGGATATATCTATATCCCTTCCATACGCATTGAAGGAGCCTTCAATCTTTGCCGACGGGCAATCTCTTCTTATAGCGTCTGCATCCTTTCCTGCGCGCATCGTTTTGAGACACGAAATATAGAATATTGATTCTAAAAGATTTGTCTTGCCCTGTGCATTTTCTCCGAATATGAGATTCTGCCCCTCCGAAAGCTCTATGTCTGCGCTTTCATAATTTCGAAAATCAAAAAGCCTTAAGCTTGAAATGTGCATATTATTCAGCCTTGAGCCTTACAGGAAGTATGAGATGGAGATAGTCATTTCCCTCAGGCGGAGTTATGAGTATCGGAGCAACGTGTGTGTTGAGCTCAAGATCAAGCTCATCATCAGGACAAGCGCGCAGCGCATCGAGAATATATTTATGGTTAAAGCCGATCTCAAGATTCTCACCGCCGCCGAGAAGAGCACATTCGTCCTTTGAGCTTCCGACAGGCGTGCGGCAGCTGATAAACAGCGTTTTCTCTGTGAAGTTGAGGTGGATCGGGTTCTTTATTCTCTCTGAAATGAGAATTGAAACACGCTCTATTGTTGTTATAAGGTCGCGGCGGTTTACGCGCACCTTGAAGGTTCCGCTCTTTGGAACAGCGTTTCTGTAGTTGAGGAAATCGCCCTCGAGTATGCGCGAGATTATCATTGAGCCGCCGAGACGGAAGATAATATGCTTTTTGCCGACGCAGATAGATGCTTCTTCATCAGATTCGGCGCAGAGCTTTTCGACTTCCTTCAAAGTTGCACCGGGAACAACGAACTTGAAGTTTTCCTCTTCGCTTTCGTTTGTGATGTGTGCGCTTCTATAGGAAAGGCGGAAGCCATCGACCGAGCAGACAGTAACCCTGTTTCCCTCGACATCGAAGAGCGAGCCTGTGTGTACCGGCTTTGATTCGTCGCCGCTTATTGCAAATATAGTCTGGCTTATCATCTTTTTAAGATCGTCCTGGCGAAGATCGAGGAAATATTTTTTCTCGATATCCGGAAGGGAAGGGAAGTCCTTCGCGGAAAGGCAAAGAACATCGTGACGTACATTTCCGCAGGTAACCGTTGCGACGAGATTGTCATCTGTCGAGAAGGTTACAGGCTCGTCCGGAAGAAGGCGGATAATGTCAGAAAAGATTTTTGCATTGACGACGATAGTTCCCTGCTCCTGAATCTCTGAAGGAACAGTTACGCGGATACCCGTCGAAAGGTCATAGCCCGTGAGCGTGAGCTCGTGTGCGCACGTTATGAGGATACCCTCCATAACAGCAACAGAGCTTTTTGCCGCAACCGCCCATGAGGTCTTTGCGATAGCAGAAGATAAAACAGATTTTTCACAAACGAATTTCATAGAATCTCTCCAATCCTTTTTTTTTCTTTTATCAGGAAAGAATATTTTTGTATATAAAAGAATATAATATTATTTTAGTTATAAAAGTAGAGCCTGTGGAAGCTGTGGAAAACTGTAGAAAAGAGCGGAATATAAGGAAATTTCCGTCCTAAGGCTCTTGTGGAAAATAAAGGGCTTTATAAACAGGCAGCCTGTGGATAATTTTTATCCCAAGGCTTTCCCTGTTGAATCCACAGGAAAGCTGTGGAAAACCATGATATGGCTTTTGCGCTTTTTACTTTTTTTATCACGGTGTCAGAACAGAGTTCTTGACGTCCTGAATCTTGTCGCGCAGTGCGCTGTCTGTCTTGAGCTGTTCTTCAAGAGAATCGACATTGTATTTGACTGTCGAATGGTCTTTTCCGAAAACCTTTCCTATCTTCGGGAAGGATTCCTCCGTCATATCGCGGACCATATACATTGCAATCTTTCTTGCCTCTGCGATGTTTGCCGTCTTTGCCTTGCCGAGAATATCCTCAACGGTTATCTCAAAATATTTAGCAACGGCTTTTATGATGAATTCAGGTGTCGGGTTAATCCATGGATTTTCGGCGAAGATATCGAGGATTGCTCTCTCTGCTGCCTGATATCCGCTTATGTCGTCCTGAAGAAGATCGCGATAGGCGAGAAGCTTATGTACCGCTCCCTCAAGCTGGCGGACGTTTGCCGTGACGTTGTTTGCTATAAGCTCCTTCTGTTCAAGCGTGAGGTTCAGGCCGATGAGCTGAGCCTTGAGCTCAATGATTGCCATTCTCGTTTCAAAATCAGGCGGCTCTATATCTGCGAGAAGACCCCATTCAAAACGCGTCTTCAATCTGTCCTCAAGCTTTGGCATATCCTTCGGTCTTCTATCAGAGGTGAAAACCATCTGGCAGCGCGCTTCGTAAAGTGCGTTGAACGTATGGAAAAATTCTTCTTGCGTGCTGTCCTTTCCGGCGATGAACTGAATATCATCGACGAGGAGAACATCTGCTTTTCTGTATTTTTCGCGGAACTTCTGGTTTGTGTTTGTCTTGATTGCATCGATAAGCTCGTTTGTGAAGTCCTCGCTCTTTATGTAGACGATGTTTGCATCAGGCCGCGCCTGCTGTATTGTGTTTGCTATAGCATAGAGAAGGTGGGTTTTGCCAAGCCCTGATTCACCGTGGATAAGGAGCGGATTATAAGACTGGCCGGGATTATCCGCAACGGCCTTTGCCGCTGCATGTGCAAACTTATTTGATGAGCCGACGATGAATTTATCAAACGTATAATCGGCATAAGTCGGCGTCGGGCGCAGCGTGCGTCCTTTAATCTGATCAGGTGTCTTGATGACAAATTTAAAAGGAAGCGAGAATATTGAAAACAGCGCATCGTTTACCTTCTGGCTATAATAACGTTCTATTGTTTCTTTTTTGTAGTCTGATGTGACAAGGATGAGTGTTTCATCCTCAATTCCATATGCCTCGACATCGTAAAACCAGGTTTTAAGTGTCGTTTCGATAAGGCCGAAGTCTTCCTTCAGGATGGTTAAAACGCTCTTCCACACATCGGCGGCGTTATTCATAAGACAAATTCCCCCACTTTATTTTTATAACGTATATTATAGCAGAAATTTGATTTTTTGTAAACCATATTTACATATTATATTTATATATTTCTGTGGATTATTTTTAATAAAAATTTTTATATATAAATAAAAGCCTCCCCCTTTGTGTCAAAGGCAGCGCAGCGCACTAACCCAAAGGCTTCCCCTTGAGGGGAAGCTCCGCCGCAGGCGGTGATGAGGTGGTTAAACGTTATCCCATATACAACAACGTTATTAAAGGCGATGCTGTAGGGGACGGTGCTTGCCGACGTCCCAAAAAACATTGTGGATGAATCAAAACAGGAGGGGAACGCACATCCCTATTTGTATAATAAAAAAATTAAAACACAACATATTGTATAAAATAAAGAAAAAGGCTTTAAACAGACATTTTAATAAAAAAAACAGTTGACATTTTGCTTATGTTTGCATTATAATGTAACTTGACACTGTATCGAATAAGTGTGTCAAGGTAACTTACCTTACGCACTAAAACTTATTATCGGAGGTGTAAAATATGGTACGCACTTATCAGCCGAAAAAGCTTCACCGCTCAAAGGTTCACGGTTTCCGCAAGAGAATGGCAACACGCAACGGCCGCAAGGTTCTCTCCGCTCGCCGCGCTAAGGGCAGAAACAGGCTTACTCACTAAGTCAAGAGTAGGTAGGGGCGGATTAAAAAAATAAAAGCTTCCGCTCTGCGAAAAAGATTTAGCCAAGACGCCTGAGGATTCTATCCCGTCCGGGCTTTTTCTTTTTATTTGGAGAAATTTTTATGAAAAACACGGTGTCTATCAAGCGGAACAATGATTTCCGCGCTCTCTACAAAAGGGGCAAAAGCTCAGTTAGCCCCGTTCTTGCAATATATGCAAGAAAGAATAAAACAACCTCAAACCGTATAGGAATAACGGTAAGCACAAAGGTCGGAAAGGCCCATGTGCGCAATCGCGTGCGCCGCCGCATCCGCGAGGCGTATCGGATAAATGAAACGAGCTTTAAAAAAGGCATTGATATGGTCATAGTTGCCCGTGTCCGCGCCGCAGAAGTCACGTTTCATGAAATTGAGAAGAACCTGCTCTTATTGACAGAAAAGCTGGGGTTGCTTTTGGAGGTGCAGGAATGAAGAGTCTTCTCCTGTTTTTAATCAGAACATACAGAAGCGCCATATCTCCCAATAAACCGCCTTGCTGCCGCTTCACGCCGACGTGCTCGGCCTATGCGCTCGAGGCTATAGAGAAATACGGCGCTATGCGCGGCGGATATCTCGCGCTGCGCAGAATCTTGCGATGTCATCCGTTTTCAAAGAAAAGCGGATACGATCCCGTACCTTGATATAATGAAGAAATACGGAGGAATTTTTTATCTATGTTTACAGCTTTGATTGTTGAGCCGTTCGGTTGGGTGCTTAAGCTGTGCTACAACCTCATCGGCAACTACGGTCTTTCCATCATCATTTTCTCTGTTATTGCAAAGCTTGTAACATTGCCGTTCCAGATGAAGAGTAAAAAGAGCATGATGGATATGCAAAGACTTCAGCCCAAGCTCGCAGAGCTTGAGAAAAAGTATAAGGACGACAAGGAGCGCTATTCGCTCGAGGTTCAGAAGCTCTATAAAAAAGAAGGAGTTTCGATGTTCGGCGGTTGCCTTCCGATGCTCATAATGCTTCCGATAATGATCGGTCTCTATTCCGTCGTCCGCCAGCCGCTCACATATATCTTTGATATATCGCCTGAGCAGATACAGGCGCTTGCAGATGCCTTTGCGGCGGCAGGTGCAAAAATAACGACACAGGGCGGATATATGCTCCAGATAGACGTTGCGAAAAATCTCGCAGAATATCCGGATATCGTGGCAAGTATAGCCCCCAACCTCGTTAATCTCGATTTCAACTTCCTCGGAATAAACCTCTCTGAGATCCCGAATTTCAGAGCAAGCATAAAGCCGTTTATCGTAAGCGAATGGCTGCTCTGGATAATCCCGGTGCTTTCCGGTCTCACAGCGTGGCTCAGCAACTGGTTCATCCGCCGCAGTCAGGGCAAGCCGATGACAGAGCAGGCGGCAGCAACAAACGGAATGATGAACTGGATGATGCCTGCAATGTCTGTGTGGATTGCGTTTATGGTTCCGGCAGGTCTCGGTCTCTATTGGATAGTCAGCAACATTCTTTCTGCAGTTCAGGAGCCGTTGCTTTCGGCATATTATAAGAAAAAGGCAGAAAAGAAAGAGGAAGAAGTTAAATAAATGCGCTGTTAAAACGCATTTTCGGAAAGGAATTGTTCATTAATATGGCACGCAGTATTGAAATAAGCGCAAAGACAGTTGAACTTGCGACAGAAAAAGGCGCTCTTGAGCTCGGCGTAGCTCAGGAGAATGTAACGGTTGAGCTTATAGAGAGCCCGAAGGCAGGCTTTCTCGGCATAGGCGCAAAGCCGGCAAAATATCTCGTCAGCGTGATTGCAGACGAAGAGCCGAAGAAGGAAGAAAAGAAGCCCGCAAAGAAGGCAGAGCCGAAAAAGGAAGAGAAAAAAGCAGCTCCTGCTCCTTCCGCTCCGGCAAAGGAAAAGGTTGTTGTTCCGGCAGACGGCGACGCTGCAGAGTTTCTTACAAAGGTACTCAGCTTTATCTGCGAGGATGCAAAAATTCAGAAGGTCGAAGGCGCAGAGGAGGGAACGGTTTCTCTCGAAATCGTGGGTGAGAACCTCGGCGGAATAATCGGTCGCCGCGGCGAAACGCTCGATGCACTCCAGCACCTTGTAAACCTCGCGGTAAATCGCAAGAGCGAGGGCAAGACAAGAATTATGCTCGATGCAGAGAACTATCGCGCAAAGAGAGCAGATTCTCTTGAAAAGTTTGCACAGCGCGCAGCAAGCCAGGTTCTCAAATATAAGAGAAACAAGGCTCTCGAGCCGATGAACGCTTATGAGCGCCACATCGTACACGTTGCGCTCCAGGATATGGAGAATATCTCCACATCAAGCGTCGGTGTTGAGCCGAACCGCCGCATCATCATCAACTACACAGGCCCGGACGCACGTCCGCCGCGCAGAAGATATTCAAAGTAAAAGATTAAACCTCACAAAAGGTTATTCCTTTTGTGAGGTTTTTTGTATGGAAAAGAAATCCTTGTACGGTGTTATCGGTTGTGGGTCAGCTTTCGTTTAAGATTTGTTGCATTTGAATGTCTATTTTGGTTTGAAATCCAACAAAGAGCACTTTTTCTATATTTTTGGAATTTATTTGTTTCCTTCCGTAAATCATCACTCCTTATTATAGATGTTAATTGTTACGTTTTCTTTTTTCAGAACGTTTGCAGCAATCTCGCAAACTGCATCGTATTCTACACTTGCATACTCATCCAAATACTGCTCCGGAGAAGATATTTCACCATTGAAAGCGAGAAAATATGCAAACTCACAAGGCGTAAACAAAAGTGCTTCAGCCCTGTCTGTAAATGCCGCCTTTGCGCATTCAAAAGCACGCTTATCAAGATTTTTTATTTGATCAATAAATAAATCAGATACCGAACTTGACAGTAATTCAAAGTTTTTTTGTTCAACTTCAAAAATGAAGTATAAAACCCCGCCGAAAGAATAGAAATCACAACCACTTGTAATTTGATCCAACAAACCTTTTTCTTCTCGCAATCTCATAGTGAATGGAGATAACAAACCGCAACACAACGCATTATGCAAAATATTCATATACCGCTTTTGTATATGCTCCGTATCAATATCAAAAGCCAATGAAAGTGCTGCACTTTCTTCACCATCTTCATAAAAATACGTGTCGCATTTATTTCTCGAAAGAAAGCGTTTTGGTTTTATTTCAGATAGTAATATTGAGGAGGATTTCGGTATATCGGAAAAAATATCACAAATATGAGATATATCTTTTTCTATTATATTTCCAACAACAATAATTTCAGCCAAATTTGTGTTGAAAATCGTGTTTTTCCAGATATTAATATTATTCTTTGTGCAACTCATAACCTTGTTTTCGGTTCCGTGAATATATTCACCGGCCGGAGCTTTGCAAAAGAAATCATATATAAGCTGCTTATGTTTCCATTCGCCCGAATCTTCAATCTGTCGCAGAACAACTTGCTTTTCTTTCCGTATATCCTCATATGTCCACCTGTTTTCGTCAAACAAACCGCGCAATATATCTATCGCTTCGAAAAGATGTTTTCTTAAAACAGTGATTTCAAACAAAACGCAATCGCGATATGTTATTCCTCTGAGATGCCCACCAATTTTTTCTATTTTATAGTAAAAATCGGATTGAGATATTCCCTTATGTCTTCTGAAGCAAAGATGCTCCACGAGGTGCGTTATACCACGTCTGTTCTGCTTTTCCCAGGCTGATCCAATGTTAAGTTTGAGAATGAGACATATGCTGTTGGAATTTTTGAGGAAACAGCTCCTGACGATTATTCCGTTATCTAACTTTCTTATCATATACCCACTCCTTTTCTATGGAGTTGCTAAATTCACAGGAATCGACCACCATAAAGGTGGAAGAAGAGATGGCAGCATACGAGCACCTCTCCAAACCAGATATCCGGTTCCGGCTCTTGTATATATTATATTCCCGCTTCATTATAGCACAGTTTTTTACATTTGCAAATCGCGCACTATTTGCAAATACAATGCTGCATTTGCGCGCTTAATGCAACATTAAAGCGATTATACCACAAATTTATTTTTTGGCACGCCAACTTTTTGCCATCTTTTGAGAAGGGGGAGTGGGTGTTTGATTTTTGCGGCAGGCAAACGTAATATTTGACAAAATATATAAGAAACATTATACTAAAAATCAGAAAACAGTAAAAAGGAGTAGGGACTATGGCTCTTGATAAAAAGCTTTATAATGCGCTTTATAATCTTCGGCAAAAAATAAAGGACGAAGCCCGAAGTCGCGGCGAACGTGCGCCACTCGTCTGCACAGATGAGGCTCTTGAGGAGATGGCAGAGCTCTGCCCGAAGAAAATAAGCGATTTCGAAGGTGTTTCCGGCATAGGAAAGGCTTTTATCGAAAACTACGGTGATCAGTTTCTCGGTGTTATACTGAAAAATACAGCAGAGGAGAACGAGCGCGGTATCGGAATTTCTCAGAAAACGCTTGCAACGCTGCGTGAGCTTGAGAAAAAGCTTGTGAGCATAAACCGCCGCAACCGCCTTCTCTATGCGCCGAAAACCTCATCGCGCCATACATATGACCTGTTTTTATGTGGGCAGGAGATATGCGACAAGATAATATATGGCAGCGGAAGTGCGTGCATCTGCAACTTTGATGGGCTTTCAGGCGCAGATTGCGCTGATGAAAAGGCTAAATATAAAAAAATCGTGTCCATTCTGCGTGAGGCAAACAAGGACCTTCGCGAAAAAGGACAGAACAACCTGTATATCGGCTATCCGTTTGTCATCGGTATGCTCCCGGGCGAGGATTTCACAGTCCGCGCTCCGCTTGCGCTTTTTCCTGTGTCTGCAGAGCGCACAGCAACAGACATAACCCTCTCTCTTGATGATGAGCGCGACATAATATATAACACGACGCTTATCCTTGCAAACTATAAATTCAACGGAATATCAGAGCCGCTTCCGACGGATACGATAGAAACCGTTTCAAAGGGCTCGTTTTTCGGTGAGCTCTGCGCCTTCTATGCGGAACACGGCCTTAAAATCGCTGAGGGTAATGTCACCTATACAAAATTCACCGAATACACTCAGGAGACGTTCCCGACGTTTGCGCCGGGTGAACTCCACACAGAGGCGTGTGCCGTGCTCGGCAGGTTTCCGATATGCGGAAGCTCGATACAAAAGGATTTTGACGAGATTATAAAAGCAAATAAGATAAATTCGCTGCTTGGCAGCCTTCTTGCAGAGGGCGAGGAAACGGATTTCTATGCCGATGAGGAAAAAGAGCCGCAAACCGCGGCAGAGGCTTCTGAGCAGAGCCTTGTATATATAAACGATATGAACAGCTCGCAGGAGGCTGTGCTCTCCGCCTGTGAGAACGGCGACAGGCTCGTTGTTCAGGGCCCTCCCGGAACAGGAAAATCGCAGACGATAACGAGCCTTATATCAGAGTTTGTCATAAAGGGCAAAACCGTGCTTATGGTCTCGGAGAAGAAGACGGCGCTCGATGTCGTCTATTCGAGGCTCGGCACGCTCTCAAAATATGCGCTTATAATAGACGACGTCGGAAACAAAAACGCATTTTACAATCAGCTTTCCGATATGGTTATGCTCGGCCGCGAGAAAAGCGGAACGGCAAAGAATCTGACAGCGGCATCGGCCGGGATAGACAATATCATAAATAAATTCGAAGCGATAGCAAAAAGGCTCTATGAGCCGGATGAATCGGGCATCGAGCCATATCGCCTCTATCTTATGGTGCCGCGCGTCAATATGAACGACACGGAAACGCGGAAGAGATTCATCGCCATAAAGAACAACAGAGCCGCATCACTTTCCAATGCGCCGTTTGAGGTGATAGACAAGGCACACGCGCTGTTTATGTCGGATACGAAAAACGCAGCGCTTGAGGATTTTCATAGCAGAAAAACCTCCTTCCCGTGGCTTGCATCTGTACGCGAGGGGCTTGGCGATTATGAAATTATGGAGCTTGAGCAGGAGCTTTGCACCTATCGCGATGAAAAGGAGAGCTGGAAGGGAAAGAACATTTTTGTAAGGCTCTTTACAAAGGGCGCACTTATGCGCCGCGCACGCGAGCTTGCGGAAAAATATTTCGTATCCGCATCAAAGGAGATATGCGAGCTGATATTCAAAAATCCCGATGAGCTGTCACGCGGCATTGAGAGCTATATACCATATTGTGCAAACAAGCCGCTGTATGACGGATTGTCAGAGGGTGAGCGCGAATATCTTGAATCTGTCGTCAGGATAAAGAATGTGCGCGGCATTTCCTTTGAGGATGCAGGAGACGAGCTCTTCTTTGAGCTTGTATATGAGCGCATAAGCAAATTTGAGGCGCAAAACCGCGATATCATTGCGGATATAGACAATTTCGACGAAAGCATCCGCGCCGTGAGCCGCGCCATGAGCGAGAAAAAAGCGTTGACGCGGGAAATTCTTGAGGAAATCCTCGCAGGAGATATGTATAATCTCGCAACCTCAAAGCGCCGCGGAGAAATTCTGCGCGTGCTTGAGAGCAAGAGAAAATGGAGCGTCAACAAGTTTATAAAGAAGTTTGATTTCGAGATTTTCAAGAGCGTCAGGATATGGCTGCTCACGCCTGAGGTCGTTTCCGAGATAATACCGCTGCAGACAGGTCTGTTTGACCTTGTAGTGTTCGACGAAGCGTCGCAGATGTATGTCGAAAAGGGATTGCCTTCAATACTCCGCGCAAAGAAGGTCGTTATTGCAGGCGACCATAAGCAGCTTCGCCCGTCAAGCCTCGGCGCAGGAAGGCTCGAGAGCGATACCGAGGAGCTTGCAGAGGATGAGGAGCTTGCGGCAGCGCTCGAGGAGGAGAGCCTTCTCGACCTTGCGCGCTTCAAATATGACGATGTTATGCTCAATTTCCATTACCGCTCAAAATATGAGGAGCTGATCGCATTTTCAAACTATGCGTTCTATCGCGGCAGGCTATATGTCTCTCCCAATGCCACCCTTCCGTCTGAGCCGCCGATAGAGGTGCACAGAATGGAGGATGCGCTCTGGAAAAACCGCACGAATGAAAAGGAAGCGCAGTTTACAGTCTCGCTGCTGAAAGAATTTTTTGCAACACGCCGCGAGGATGAAACCGTCGGAATAATTACCTTCAACTCAGATCAGCGCGATCTCATCGAAGATCTTATAGACGATGAGTGTGCAAAGGACAGCGATTTTGCAGACCTCATACGCCGCGAGACGGTGCGCCGCCGCGACGGCGAGGACATAGGTCTCTTTGTGAAGAATATCGAAAGCGTACAGGGAGACGAGCGCGATGTCATAATATTCTCTGTCGGCTATGCGAAGAACGAGCAGGGCAAGCTCGTGCGAAACTTCGGCTGGCTCAACCAGCGCGGCGGAGAAAACCGCCTAAATGTTGCGATAAGCCGCGCAAAGAAAAAGGTTCATATAATAACCTCGTTTGACCCGTCAGAGCTCGAGGTCGATGATATGAAGAACGAAGGCCCGAAAATACTCAGGAAGTATCTTGAATATTCCGCGGCGGTAAGCTCAGGAAACCGCGAAGCGGCGCGCGATATCCTTCTTTCGCTCTCATCGTCGGCCGATGAGGCTGTAGCACACGGCGGCATGAGCTTCCTTGCGCGTGAGCTTTCAGAGCAGATTATGCAAAAGGGATATGAGGTCGATTTCAACGTCGGCATAGGCGGCTATACCATCGACCTTGCGGTTAAATATAACGGAAGATATGTGCTCGGCATCGAATGTGACGGTCAGCTCTATGAAAAATCGAAAAAGACACGTGAGCGCGATTATCACAGGCAGAAATACCTCGAGGCACGCGGCTGGAAAATCTATCGCGCGTGGAGCAGAAACTGGTGGTATGACAAACAGGGTGAGATTGATAAAATCTGCAAGGCAATAGAAGAGGTATAACCTTTGTGCCAAAGGTAGCGAAACGCACTAACCCAAAGGCTTCCCCTTGAGGGGAAGCTCCGCCGCAGGCGGTGATGAGGTGGTTAAACGTTATACAGCTCTACGATTCCACCTCATCCGCCTCCGCTTTGCTCCGGCACCTTGTCTCGCTGTGGCTCGGTCACGTCGCGGTTCTGATAGTCCACCGGACTATCATTCATTGCCGCGCCGACACTCCGCTCACGCTCCGCTACCTCAAGGGGAAGGCTCTTGTTGA
>JAFSIZ010000200.1 GCA_017439555.1 Oscillospiraceae bacterium
ATGGTGGTGTCTGTCATGATGGTTGCAGGGTTGGAGTTGCAGAGGATAACCTCATAGCCCTCTTCCTTGAGCGCGAGACACGCCTGAGTGCCTGCATAGTCAAACTCTGCGGCCTGACCGATGACAATCGGGCCCGAGCCGATAATAAGAACCTTTTTGATGTCAGTACGCTTTGCCATAGTAAAAAACTCCTTTCTTAAGCCTTCCCCTTGAGGGGAAGGGTGACCGCCTTAGCGGTGGATGAGGTGTTCTTTTTTCGCCTCATCAGTCGCGGTTTCCGCGCCAGCTTCCCCTTGAGGGGAAGCCTATGATTTGCACTTTGCATTATGCATTATGCATTTTTATATACTATCTTACCCTTATGATATGTCATAAGGCATTTTCCGAAAAGCTCTTCGCCTTCAAATGGTGTCGCCTTTCCCATCGAGAGGAATTCACCGGGGTCTACCTTGAACTTCGCGTTCAGGTCAAACACCGTGAAATCATCGCCTGCAGGGAGATTGAAGCGCTTTCTCGGGTTTGTGCTCATTACCTCAATGAGCTTGTCGAGCGTTATCACGCCGGGTTTTACAAGCTTTGTATAAAGCACCGCAAATGCAGTTTCAAGCCCGACAACACCGAACGCACTGCCGGAAAGCCCTTTCGACTTTTCCTCAGCCGAATGCGGCGCGTGGTCTGTTGCTATCATATCGATCGTTCCGTCGCAAAGCCCTTCAACGAGCGCATCGCGGTCACGGGAAGAGCGTATCGGGGGATTCATCTTGAAACGCCCTTCTTCCTTTATATCCATATCGCACATAACGAGATAGTGGGGGCCCGTCTCACACGTAACGTCAAGCCCCTCGGCCTTCGCCTTTCGGATAAGCTCAACGGTTTCGGCTGTCGAGATATGGCAGACGTGGTAGCGGCAACCGATTTCGCGGACGAGCTCAAGATCGCGCGCGACCTGCTTCCATTCGCTTTCTGAATTTATTCCGACATAGCCGTGAGTTTTCGCGAACTCGCCATCGTGGATACATCCGCCGGGGCGAAGCTCCTCATTTACCTCACAGTGGGCGACTATCATCTTGTCAAGCGCACGTGCTCTCTTCATCGCCTCGCGCATCATATCGTCAGACTGTACACCGCGGCCGTCGTCGGAAAAGGCGATTGCATATTCCGCCATTCCCTCGAGGTCGGAGAGCTCCTCACCCTTCTCGCCGACGGAGATTGAGCCATAGGGATAGACATCAATCACGGCATCGCGCTCGATGATTTTCACCTGCTCGCGGATATGCTCAACACTGTCGGGCACGGGGTTTAGGTTCGGCATCGTGCACACAGCCGTATAACCGCCGCGCGCCGCCGCCTCGCTTCCCGAAAGTATGGTTTCCTTATACGAAAAACCCGGCTCACGAAAATGCACATGCACATCGCAAAAGCCGGGAAAAACAGCGTAGTCCGCAGAAAAAGAGGGAATGAGCGCCTTCGCAAGCTTTGTGCAGGAAGCGCTTATCTCTCTCGCTATATAGTTTTTCATTCCGCTCGTCATGGTTTTCTCTCCTTGCATCTGTGATAGTTCTGCGTTATACCCTTCCCCCGGTGGGGGAAGCGGTGTGTCCGGCGGAGGTTTTATCTCCTTATACCAAAAAATCTTGCCGATGCGGCAAGATTTATGCACATAAAAACATACAAGGACCTTGCCCCTGCATTTCTTCGCTATCGAAAATCTTGCCGACCTCACGGGATCGCTCTTTAAAGATTTTATTTATATAAGTATACCACTGCGCACGCGGTTTGTCAACGGAAAACGGCATTAAAATATATGTTTTCTTGTGTTGTCTGAGCACCAAAGGCTCCACTTGAAGTACAAGGTAGGATCATCCCCGGGTGCAGGTCGTTTCCTACGGGGGTGGAGATATCAACAAGAGCCTTCCCCTTGAGGGGAAGGTGCCGGAGCAAAGCGGAGGCGGATGAGGTGGAATCGTAGAGCTGTATAACGTTTAACCACCTCATCACCGCCTTCGGCGGAGCTTCCCCTCAAGGGGAAGCCTTTGGGTTAGTGCGCTCCGCTGCCTTTGACACAAAGGGGAGCCTTTCGATGTTGTGCCTCTTCAATCCGAGAAATCAAATTCAGCCCTGCCGTCACGCAAAACGAGATATGACGAAAAGCTTTTGCCTGTCCTCGGAGAGATAAAGCCCTCTATTTTATAGCTTTTGCCCGTCTCAAGGAGCTTTTTCACATTCGATACGGATATAACGCGCGAGCATATCACGCTCCTTATCCCGAACCTGCACCCCTTCTCACGGTATCCCGAACAGCCGTAACCAAAGCTTGTCCGCGTGACCTCCTCTCCGCAAAGCGGACATTTTCCGACTACATCACCAAAAAATCCATCGTCTGTATCAAGCTCCGGCGCGACACTGCCCCGACCTGCAAAAACCGCCTCGATTTCCGCTCTGGCAAGGGCAACGCTGTCGTAAACGCTTATCTCACCTCTGTATACGCGCTTCAGCGCGCGGCCGAGCTCTGCGGTTTTATACTTGTCCATACTTATATTCATCCGCACAAGCGATTCTATAAGATTTATTCCGTCCGGCAGAATTTTATAGACGTCCTTTGAAAGCTCTATATATCCGCTCTTTTTCGCATTGTCGATTATTCCGGTGCGCGTTGCCTCTGTGCCAAGCTCCAGCCCCTCAAAAATTGCGCGGTACTCCTCGGAATCGTCCTCCTCATCTGCAGCACGCCGTTTATCCTCACGAAAAGGGTTTTTGAGATAGTTGTTGAGCGTTTCGATGGTATAATGGCGCGGCGGCGAGGTTTCCTTTTCCGTGGGCGTGAAGTTTATATTCACACGGTCACCCTTTTCAAGCGGAGGGAGCACCTTATCCTTCTTTGAATAATCATCATATTTCGTCCAGCCCGGTGATACGATGACAGCACCCTTGAGCGTAAATTCTTCAAGCCCTCCGACGTCTATCGTCAGCTCTGTTCTGTCCACCACACATTCCTCCGCGCAGAAAACCGCGACAAAACGGCGCATAACCGTTGAGTATACGGTATACTCATCAGGCGAAAGATCGCTCTTTTTCGGTATTTTGTATGTAGGCGTAAGCGCGGAATGGGATTCTATCTTCGAGTCGTCGAATATGGTCTTGCCGTCCTTGAACTTCACAGGGTATCCGATTTTTGCAACGGACGCGAGTATTGTCTTTATCTTGTCCTTCTCTGCCGTTGCGAGATATTCGGAGTTCGTTCTCGGATATGTCAGATATCCGCGCTCATAGAGCTCCTGAACGATTTTAAGGCTCATCTCCGGCGACATCTTATATTTTCTTCCAAGCACGTTCTGAAGCTTTGTGAGCGAGAACAGCTTTCCGGGAGAAAGCGTCCCCTTCCTCTTTTTCTTTGCGGTAACGAGCGCATCACAGCTATTGTAGCGCTCACACAGGCTGACCGCTTTTTTATACTCCTCCTTTGAAAACTGCTCACGGCTTACAAGCTCTATCTCCTCGCCGCCCGTCTCTGCGCGGCTTATTATTGCATAATATATATCCGGTTTGAAATTCTTTATCGCCATGTCTCGGTCATATATAGCCTTTACTATCGGCACGATAACACGCCCCACGCGGAGCAGCCTGCCGTTTCGGAGCGTGGCATAGCGCGTGAGATTAACGCCATAGAGCCAATCGATGAACGTGCGCGCATAGCCCTCGTTTGCGAGGTTTTCATATTCAGCCTCGTCCTTCATATCCGAAAGTGCTGCGCGGATGGTTTCGGGTGTCTGGTCGGGAAGCCACAGCCTTAAAAACTGCTTACCCGAAAGGCCTGCCTGCTCTGCGCATATTCTGACGATTATCTCACCCTCACGGTCTGCGTCACCTGCGTTTATGACCGCTGTCACCTCATCGCGCAGGATAAGTGAGCGTATTGTCTCAAACTGTTTCGCAACGCCGCTGTCCACCGTTTTTGTACGTGCATCGCGCCGAAGCTCAAACACAAAGCGCTCGGGAAAGCACGGAAGATTTTTCATGCTCCATCTTCCGCTGTCGTCAGGGCTTGGGTTATAGTATTCAATATCCGCAAGCGAAAACAGATGCCCGAAAACCCACGTCACGATATATTCATCATTGTAAAGGAAACCGTCACCTTTCGTCTTTGCACCGATGCTGGATGCGATGTTTCGCGCAAGGCTCGGCTTTTCCGCTATTATAAGTCTTATGATAATTACCGCCTTTTATCTTTTCTGCTTTTTGATATTTTATCATATTTCAAAGCCTTTGGCAAATCCGCACAGGCTATGGCTACACTTGAAGTGCAAGGGGAGCCTTTCCCCGGGTGCAGGGTCGCAACCTCGTCGAAGTACCACTCCTGGCTCGCTTTGCTTCTTTGCCGAAAAGCAAAGAAGATACGTGTCCTTGCAAATTAACAACATACGTTGTTGTATATGGGATAACGTTTAACCACCTCATCACCGCCTTCGGCGGAGCTTCCCCTCAAGGGGAAGCCTTTAGGGTGGTGCGCTCCGCTACCTTTGACACAAAGGGGAGCCTTTCGGGACGTCGGCATTAATAATGCTTTACAAATCTGCGGAGTTGTGGTATCATATTTATGCTACACAAATTTAATATAATGAGCTATAGCAGTATTTTTGTATTTCGGCAAAAATGCATGCTGTTTTATGATACTGCTTAGTCTCATTAAATTTGTGTAGCAACGAATTAAAGCATGCGTTTTTCGGCGCGGCTTTGTCCGCGCTTTTTTTATTATTGAAGGTGCCAACCATAAACGGTTTACTGTCACGCAAACACAACGCCTGTCGCGGAATCTTTCTGCCGGCAGGTGTTGTGCTTTTCTGATTCACCCATCCGCGAAGATATAAAAAGCGAGAGGGAAAAACCCTCTCGCTTCGGTTATAATCTTATTTTACTCTACTTCGATTGCATCTGTATAAATGACGCGGATTTTTCCATCCTTTTTGAATATCTGATAGCCGCGTGCATACGTCTCGCCGTCCTTCGGCTTTGCAGTAAACTGGCCGAATGCCGCTGTATTCTTTGCACTTGCCTTTGAATATGCGCTGTTGACATCGATAGCCGCGCTGTTTCCGAAGATGATACCCGCCTCTATTCTCTCATAGCCTGCCGGCGTATCATATGTGATGAATGCCGCGCCGAGATTCTTGTCGATAACGACCGTCGGAATCGCCTTTGCCTCTTCGTCAACGACGGATATAAGCTCTGCGTTTCCATAGTTAAAGAACTCAAATGCACGTCTGAAGCTGAGCTTCTCTTCTCCGAGCTTCCAATACGTGAATGCTTCCGGTGCGCTGACGGAAACGGGAGAATTATATGTACCCTTGTTCTCTTCGCCGTTTACCTTGACGGTATATTCCGTATCAAGCGTCTCATACTTTGCAGCAACACGTGTGTAGCCGTTTTTGATAACAGTTTCCGGCGTAAACGGTGTTTCATCGTCAAGATACCAGCCGATGAAGCGCATACCCGTCATTTCCGGATTCTCCGGCAGAGCAGCAACTGTATCTTCCTCTGTGGTGACGGATGAAATAAACGACTTGTCAGCGTTCCAGAACTCAACAGTCTTTGTGGCCGCGCTTTCGGAAACGACATCATAAACCGCTGTAAGTGATGTGTTGCGAGCGATGGTTACTGTGATTTTATTGTCTGCTGAGAGGAAACGGCTGCCGTCCTTCCAGTATGCGAAGCGATAGCCCTCGATGTCATTTGCCTCTGCAGTGACTGTTGTGTCGATATTGATGGTTGTTCCGTCTACATAGTTGACACTGTAATCACCTGCATCAACTCCGGCTGCAGCCTCTGTGTAGTTTGTGAAGATGCCAAGCGTTACTGTACCGGAAAGCTCCTCGCCTGTAGCTTCCGGCTTGACTGTGATCGTTGTTGTTGCGGAAAGTCCGCCTGCCGTTGCCTTTATCGTTGCTTCGCCTGCCGCAAGCGCCGTCACCGTTCCGTCCTCTGCGACCTTTGCAACAGTCGGATTAAGGCTTTCGTAGGTTACGAAGCTGTGTGCGATTTTCTTATCGTTTGCCTTTGCGTTGACAGTTGTTGTCTCCGTAAGCTCAATTGCAGAAGCATCTGCTTCAAGAGTTATTGAGGAAACGTCGAGTGTTGTAAGCTGAAGCTTTGATATGGAGAACTTGGATTCCGGGTCAACCGAGACTGCCCAGATAAGGTTGTTTTCTCCGCTCGGAGCAATGATTTTGTTGTAACTATGAGCTCCCGTGTTGCTTGATGATCCGGTTTTCACAAGATTTTCGGATGTGAGGAAGCTTTCAACCGGTATTCTTGTCTCTGCCGCCTCATCTGCTGAGGAGATTTCTGTCATATGTATATCAAGTTTTTTGATCTGACCGTCGGAAGAGCCGCTCGTGTGCTTGATTTCATAGAAGCCCTTTGGGGGTGTTTCAAGAGCGATAGCAAGCTTTGCTCCATTGGGATTGGTAAACTCCTCGCCTGTTTCATTTCCGAAGCTCCAAACCCTCAAGCCACCTCCATAATACTGAAGAGTGCGCACATTATCCTCAATATTTTCGACAGATGCATTATCTGCATTCCAATATTTATATCCGTGGTCGCCGTAGCCGATAAGCGGAACAATGGTGCTCTGCATATTCGTGGTTGTAAGAGTGCTGTCCCAATCGGAAGCCGCGATAGAGGATTTTATAAAGCTGTATTCTTTTGTGCCTACGGTGAATGTCTGTGATGCTGAAAACTCTCCGACGGTTGCCGTGATTGTTGTTGTGCCGTTAGCAACGGGCGTGATCGTTCCGTCTGCCGAAATTGTTGCTACATCAGTGTTGGAGCTTTCATATTTAACATAGCTGTCAACAACACCGCTCGTCACATTTTTGTCGCTCGCATTCTTATACGTTGCCGTTACGCTTGCTTTCGCCTCCTCGCCCATAAAGCAATAAGAGGAAGAAAGCGAAAGATTGATTTCCGTTACGGGAGCAGGAGTCAATGTTAACGAATTAATCTGCAAGTTGAGCCCATATTTATTTTCTCCGGTTTCTCCATTATTACCCGTATAGAACGAAATGACATGGTCTCCTGTTCCATTGTTATATATAAGCTCGGAAAAATACTCAACACTGCTACCAAAGGAATATGTATCTCCGTTTCGTGCCGCTGCAGACATATAATGAGTTATATCCTTGTTTTCTTCTATAAGAGGCGAAGCATATATTTCCGCAGCTTTTACCTGAACAGTTCCTGTGGATGTTCTTCCTGCTTTAATAGAATAAAAGCTCGGAACTGATGATGGCTTTTCAAAGGCAATCGCAACCCTTATTCCGTCATGATTAGAAAGAAGTGCTTTTCCCTCATTTGTTCCATACATCCTAAACCCGGGAGTCATAAGCTGCAGAACACGAGACTGCGTCGACGCATCATACGTGGCCGTATCTGCCGTCCAATATTTAAAGCCGTGTGTTCCGAATCCGGTAACCGGGACTATGGAGCTTTGCCATGCCCCTGTTTGCAGAGTTTTATCCCAAACTCCTTCAAGAGTCTTATCAATGTTATTCATATTTAATGAATATACCCTCTCTGCAGCCGTCTCTACATCAGTTGCAAATGTCCTCAAAGGGGGGACGAATGTAAGTAGAAGCGCAAACGCGAGGAGCATTGATATCAATCTTTTCATTTTTCATTCCTCCAAACAAATATAGATACATTGTAATAATATCACTTGAAAATACGAAAATCAAGACATTTTAAACAGTAAGCCCAAAAATACAACACATTTTATATTCATCACATCTGCTCAAATGCGTCTCCTTTGTCATAAAGGGGGGAACTTTCCCCGGGTGCAGGGTCGTTTCCTACGGGGGGTGGGGATATCAACAAGAGCCTTCCCCTGGAGGGGAAGGTGCCGGAGCAAAGCGGAGGCGGATGAGGTGGAATCATAGAGCTGTATAACGTCGGAACCACCTCATCAC
>JAFSIZ010000019.1 GCA_017439555.1 Oscillospiraceae bacterium
ACTTCCGTGGAATTTAATAACGGCAGCGGCAAAAAGGATCACGTTGCAAGAGTTAAAATTAAATCTGATAAAAAACGTTCGGAACAGGATGTTGTAATTGAAATATATTCATATGAGGGTGGCAACGAGACCAAAAAGGGCGGCTGGTATGTGTCCTACGGTGACAGTACGGCAAAAAGCCTTGCTCGTGCCGGCTCATGGCGTACCCACGAATTCGATTCGCTGATTGAGGTAACAGCAGGCGACTACGATGGAGACGGTAAAGACGAAATTGCTGTATACGGTGCAAATAATGAAATAAAGATTTATAAATACACCGGAAGCACACTTAAAACCTGGAAGACTATTTCTGCATCAGCTTTGTCTGCAAATTCGGGACTTTACAAAAGTGCCGATGACGATTTGGGTAATGTGGAAATGGCGGCAGTTGTAACAATGGCATCGGGCGATCTTAACAAGGACTATACCGATGAACTCGCTATTGCAGTTTCAATGCCGCGCGAAACAAATATAGACAAATTCCGAAGCAACAATAATCTGTTCATTTACAGTCTGGACCGAAACGACGGTCAATCGGCAGGTAACTTTAAGAGGGTAGGCAAAATCTCTCTTTCAGACGGAACAAACTCTATGGATTCCGCCAACGTTGCAATCGGCGATATGACAGGAAACGGCCACAAAGAGCTTGTTGTTGCAGGCTGGAAGGCTTCAGGCAATACAGACAGAAGCTCAACAATCATGGCTCTCCATGTTGAATATAAACGTTCAAATAAGTCCTACACAGCTAACAGTTTTCAGACTATAGAGTTGGAGGATACCGCCCCCGACAAAAAGGGTTCGACGGCACTATATAATGCACCTCCCGGAGTGGCAGTTGTAAATATGGGCGGTCTTACGGGTGCAACAAACAGAATCTATGTGTTTATAAATAATTTCCTATATAATTATGATACGGGGACAAAACGCTACGATCAGGTCTCCGGCGGGGATATTGAATTCCTTACGAAGCAGAAGAATAATGCAGACGAGAACGTTGATAAGGATTAAACGTGGATTTCTAAAATTGTTACAGGAAACTTTTCCGGAGAAAAAGACGGAAAGGAATCGCTGATTGCGGTTATCGGACAGCGAGAATCCGGTGACGATGGTACGGAACACTGGTATTTCTTCAGTATAGCATATATTTCGCCCAACGGCACCGACGGCTTTTATAAGGGTTGTGAGGGCGTCATAAATCAGGCCCGAAGCTACATAAACAGAACAGATAAATCCCGCGCATCTGTTTTTCTTGACCTTTGCAGTCCCAATACGGATGATGACTCATTGCTTCTCAAATATAAGGGTGCGGAAGCATACTATTCCAAGCCCGAGGTTCAGGCGATTTTGCAGTCTGCTCCTTATTTCCAGGATGTTGCCGATTCTTTTGACAACTATCTTGACGATGGTTCCACAGGCTATGGAACAAGCGCAGGCAGCTCTTCGGGCGCAACGGCTAGTGTTTCGGCAGCTCTGGGTGCATATACCGACAATGAGGTTCAGCTGGGCGGTGCAGGTCAGTTTGAGCTTGAGGTCAGAGCTACCGTAAGCTATGACCATGAAAGCAGCCTCGAGGTTACCACCTCCCGTGAATTTATGGGCAATGCAGGCGATGACTACGTGGTAATGTATACCATTCCGTACTACCGCTATTGGTAT
Source organism: Oscillospiraceae bacterium (assembly GCA_017439555.1). Classification (GTDB taxonomy): domain Bacteria; phylum Bacillota; class Clostridia; order Oscillospirales; family JAAYXM01; genus SIG480. The sequence goes on from JAFSIZ010000019.1 coordinate 1,696, forward strand.
GACGCATATGAGCCCTCTACCGGGGAAACCTACGAGATGAAAATTGAGGAGCCTCTCACTCCTGCCACGGTTATTGTTCCTGTAGAAACCTATGATGAAATTGCAGATCAGTACAGCGGTCTTGAAAAAATCCGCGGTAATGTGCTCAAGAGCACACCCGGTGACCCCTACAGTTATGAGGATTGGGCATACGATAACTTTGAAGCTATAGGCGATGTTCAGATGCTTACAAATGCCGGCACCCAGAGTGGCTCGTTGGTTACGGTAAGTCAGGAAAGTGTTGATTCAGAAACCAACAGCTTCTCCGTAGGTGTTGAAGAAAATCTTAAAGTTGGCGCAGGCGGCGGATTTTTTGGTAACAAATCAGTTACCGGTGTTTCGCAGTCTCTCAGCGTTGCAGGCGGCGGAGTATTTTCGAATATGAGCGGCGTTGCTTACACAGGCTCGGTAGACAATCTTCCCGCCGGTGTGAGCGGTTACGGATTCAACTGGCAGTTTGGTATTTCCGAGATTGAATTCAACGGTGAAACCGTAATAGTTGTCGGTTATCAGACCTCGAATGTCAAATCCGGTCCAAAGGCACCGAAAAACCTTAACATAACAGATATATCCAGCACATCTATGGGTCTGGAATGGGAAGGAACGGATGACGCATCGGTTTATGAAGTTTCAATTATAACAAATAATATGGAGCTTCCTGTGGCGACAATTCCTGCAACGGATGTTGACGATGACGGTATGGTAAGATACACGGCAGATGAGCTTTCGCCCAACCGCCAGTATACCTTCCGTGTTACAGCTTCAAACGCTCTCGGTGTTCGAAGTGTGTCGGGTCAGGATGCTGTGGGAACAACACTTCCGCTAAACTCCGGCAATTTTATGATTACGTCACAGCCATCAGATACAAGTGCAGCACCGGGACATACGGCAAGCTTTGCAGTTGCCGCATCCAGCACTAATAAAGGCGCAATAGGCTATAGGTGGCAGTATTACGACGAAACCATACGCACCTGGCTGCAGGTGGGCACCAATACAGCAAAACTTAATGTTACCGCCAATGCTGAAATAGACGGTAGAAGATATCGCTGTGTTGTTTATCAGGGCGATTATTTCCTGAGATCAAAGACTGTCACGCTCCGCGTTGACAAATCACCCACTAATACAGAACTTACCCTGAAGAATAAGTCTGCTGTTTTGGCGGAGGGAAGCTTTGTTAAGGCAAATGATACTGTGATGGTACCCAATGAGGTTGATGCTTTGCAATATTCAAAGGAAACCAAGACCGTAGGCGGAGTAACTTACACCCGATATGGAACAGTTTCCACAAATGATGAAACTGAAACATATACAGCTTCGGACTACTGGCAGAAAGACGGAACAGACGGAGAATTTTATAAAATAAGTGGAGATACTGCGACGAAGGTTTCATCTAAGCTGCTCCATCAGCACAGCTATAACTCGAAATATATTTATGTAGATGTTGAAGCTATTACCGTTGATGAGGTCACAATCAAAGCGGCAGAGGGCGAGGGAGAAAACGTAACACCGGCTGTAACTTCCACGAGTGCATATCAGACTGCCGACGGCAAAAAAATATATATTGCAAGCGACGGCAAAAACTATATCTACGAAAGCGGAGTCTATAGTGAATTTGGTACAGTTACCAAAGGAAATGATTCCGAAGCAACTCCCTACTTAAACGACGGCGCTGAGTATATTGCGGTAAGTGAGCTTGTGGTTTACTATAAGGCAACCACAGTAAGTGAAACCCAATACACACAGAAAGATGTTGACGGCGACGTGATAACCTTGATTTCTTCGGTTTCCGGCAATGACGGAACTGTAAGCGATCAGGCGGTTGTATTTTCAATTACCGACAAGGAAACCGGAGCGGTAACAAGCGTAACCGGAGCTTTGAAAAACGGTCAGTATACGGCGGAATATACATTCCCCAATGCCGGAGTTTACGGAGTAGTTGCAATCTATCCCGGAAGCGGCACATATATTACCAGCCGCTCAGACGAGACAATTATCTATGCAACAGGCAGTAAAGCTGAACTCGTACTTAGCGGCGGAACAATCACCTACGGTGACTCGCTCACCCTGATTCCTGCACTTTTGAAGGATGATGGTACTGTTGACACCGATATAACCGTAAACTATACAAAAATAGTGCGTAACGGTGTGACGGTAACAGGTCTTATAAATGCCAATGTTTTCCGTCCTGACAGAGCAGGCACCTATGAAATTACGGCAACATACGATTCAATGAGTGTTACAGCGGTTGTGAATGTTGATTACAGGGATCTTGTTTTAAGACCGGACGATGTTGAAACCGGAATAAACGACACCGATAAGGCATCGAAGATGACAATGACCGTGGAAAACAACATTCTGGGTGCCGGAGATTATACTCTCTATTCACGGGCAACAAGCTCCAATCGTGTTGGCGAATACCCCATTTCCGTAACTCTCACCAAACAGGGCAACAGCAAGATTTCGGGCAAGTATATCGTGTATTCCGACAACGGAACCTACACTCTGACAACAAAATCCTACGAAATCACAGCTGATGCCGGAGTAAACGGCAAGGTTCAGATAACATATTCCGTTGGCGGTGGTAGTCCCATAGCTATTTCCAGCGGTATGCGAGTTCCCGAGAACTCAACGGTTGTGCTTATAGCTCAGCCCGATTCGGGTTATGGTGTAAGCGGTTGGAACATAGAAAAAGGTACCCCTACCTCCAATGAACAAAAAGCCGGTTCAAAAACCTTCGAAAACATTACCGGTGATGTTACTGCAAGTGTGAGCTTCGGTCAGGTATTCAGCAGCCTTATTTATGGCTCAAACAACGATTCTTGGGGAACGGTGACCGGTAAATATACCGACAGTAATGTTAGCTTTGTTTCCGGCGACAAAATCAATGTGATGCAGTCTGTAACTCTTACTGCTTCCCCTGCTGACGGATACGTTGTTGCAAAGTGGATCAAAGAAGACTACGTTTCGGGCAAAACCGAAGTTGTAACAAACAGCGACGGAACAAACTACACAGGGTCAACTGTTACAGTTATCGGAGTGAATTCTCAGATCGAGTATACTGTTGAATTTGAAGCGAAAGTACCAAGCACAATGAAATTCGCTGTACGCGATTTGATTTATTCTTCCGAGGTAAATACAGCGGCCGTATATGTAAACGGAACGGCACTTTCTCAAAATGAGGAAGGAAAATTTGTTTACAGCGGCTATGCACACGAAAACGTTAAAATCAAAGTTGAAATTCCCGCAAATATGCTGGTCGACAGCTGGGAGTTAAACGGAAGTCCGGCTTATGACAGCGTAACGGATATAGAGCTTAACGACATAGGCGGAAATTATGATTTCACAATAAACTGTATTACTCCCAACGGCAGAAAGGTAACCTTGCAAACTGCTTTGGAAAACACAAACGAAGGAACAACCCACGGTTCATCTCTATCTGCAGCGAGAACAGGCGGCATAGCTGTTGAATCGGGCAGCGAACAGCCTCAGGGTTCTGAAATTGTGTTTACTGCAACACCTGCCGACGGCTACAGAGTAAACAGAATCGTTATTGTGAACGAAGACGAGAGCGAAACAAAGCTCACCGGCGAGGATATTACCTCCTGCAAAGTAACCTTAGACGTGGCGCTGACCGTTAAGGCATACTTTGAGAAGAAACCTGTTATAACCTATGAAAACGAAGCGGAAAACGGTGATATAACGGTTCAAGCAAATGGCATTAACAAAGCAAGCGGCGATTATGTTGAATTCGGAAGCACCGTTCAGCTGAATATCACCCCTGACGCAGGCTATATTATAGATAAGGTGGAAATGACATCAGGAGGAACTACGACTGAGGCTGAGCTTGAAATGGCAGGCGGCAAATCTGATGCCGCAATCGTCAATATTGACGATGTTCAGCTTGACGCAGATTTCATTGTAACCTATAATAAAAAACCTGTCATTACAATTGATTCAGCAGAACACGGTACTGTTAAAACAGAAGCAGTAAAAGATTTTTCTGAAACTGCAATCGAAAGTGGCAGCTATGTTGATTTCGGCACGGATTTAACAGTAACCGCGACTCCCGATGCAGGATATTATGTATATTCCGTTACAATTGACGGTGAAGAGAAATTCAAAGATTCACAAGAGGTTTATACAGGCGGTGAGGAAAGCATCACCTACGACATCGAGGGCGGTGTTCAGGAGGATACCAAAATCACGGTTGTTTTCAAAGCTAAGCCCGTAATTACTGTAAATAAAACAAATGCAGAGGCTACCGTTAAATGCGGAAGCGAGGAAATTACAACAGCTTGGATTGAAAAATATACAGATGATCTTTCACTCATTATTGTTCCTGATGACGGTTATGAGATGAAATCGGCTGTTACGGCTAATAATATCACAATAAAAGCCGATAATGCAGATGAAAACGATACCAAGATAATTTCTGTAGGCGATGTTATCACTCAGGATGTAGTTGTAACAGTCGTTACAGAACCTATTCCTACCATCAGCTTTAATGCAACTGTTGAAAAGATTGATGAAGAGGGAGACGGATATCACGGAACCGTTTCAGCAAACGTTATAAGAAAGAAATTGTATACTGCTGAAATCGCAGCGGATACAAAAGCCGATGTTTACCGTGATTCTGTTATCAGCGTTGAAGCATCTCCTGAAGAGGGCTACCGCGTTCAGAACTGGACAGTAAACGGTAAAGTACAAAGCGAAGCATCCAACACTCTGGTACTCAATGCAACAGATACTAGCTATGAAGTATCCGTAAGATTTGTTAAGTCGGTTGCAGGTATCAGCTTCGGTCCCACAGACGCGGAAGATGAACAGGGATATATCAGCGAAGCAATGGCAGGCGGAGTCAGCCAGTTTAATAATGCTCTAGACGGTATAAACCTTAGTGAAGGTGCATCAATTTCCTTTACAGCAACTCCGGCAATTGGCTATGAAGTTGATTACTGGATGATAAACAGTACCAAGGTTGAGGGAACAGATGCTCTCACGGAATACACCTATACAAGTCTCGGAACAAGTGAAAGCGTATACATTGAGCCTCATTTTGTTCAGATTGAATATACTGTTACAGCATCGGTAAGCAACGGTGCAATTGCAATAACACCTTCACTTGCCGAAAATAAAGCACGCGGTGGAGAAACTCTCACCTTTACGGTTACTCCGGACAGCGGATATACAGTTCAGAAATGGCGTATTAACGGTGAAGAGCTTGAAGGTGAAAGCGGCTCGATTCTCATCTGGACAGTTCCCAATGGAGCGGCAGCAGACCCGGCAGTTTCTGAATACGAGATTCAGGCTGTTATGGACAGAGGAAGTTATAAAATAGCATATTCAACAGCTGAAAACGGTACGGTTTCCGGTAGTGTGGAAAATGGTGAATATGTTGATTCCGGAACAGAAGTTACCGTGAGCGCAGTTCCCGACACAGGTTACCACCTGGATTACTGGAAAGTGAACGGTAAGAAACAGACAACGACTGAAAATTCAATCACAGTTTCGGTAGATGTTGACACAAATGTTGAAGCAGTATTTGCAATTGACCTTGTTAGTGTTACATTCAAAACAGAGGGTAACGAGGGTAAGCTTACCGCTGCATATAACGGAAAGAATTTCATAAGCGGAAATGCCGTTAAATACGGCTCGGAAATTATCTTTACCGCAGTACCCAATGGGGATGATATGGTCAGGGTATGGAAAGTAAATGGTGTTGAAGTTGAAGGCACCGCAATGACCGGTGAAACAGATGCTCCTACAACCTACACCCTGAGTTCAATCACAGAAGAAACAGAGGTTTCGATTGAATTTATCACGCGTCCCGTATACAAAGTGTCCGCTCAGGCAACCGGTAACGGTATAGTTGAAATCAGCGGTGACACAGATGCTTTGGGATACATTGAGGTTAAGCGCGGAGAAAATGTAAAAATTACTGCAACAGCAGATGAATATTATCAGTTCAAGAGCTGGAGTGTTAACGGCAGTCAGGCAGGCAGCGAAAATGTTCTCGTTGTTACAGGTGTCAGAAAAGATACCGAGGTTAATGCAGAGTTTATGGAAGCGGTTGGCTATAATGTAACTCTCACCGTAAACAACACATCGGGAGCAACGCCTGAAATTAAGGTTGATGCAAACGGTACACAAATACATCCCGGCAGCACAGCAGCAGAAGCCGCTTCGGTTATCGGCGGAAAGAGTGTAACGGTTACGGTAACTCCCACCGAATCAAACGGAAGAAGCACCATGATGATAAAACGGTGGTATATAAACGGTAACCCCGTTACAGATGAAAATGCAGCTGAGCATGGTATCGTGTTTGAAGACGGCGATGTTTCCTGCGAATTTACAATCTCAAAGATTTCCGGAAATTCAGATATCGCAGTTGACATAGTACCCTATGTGGGATTCTTAGTTCCTGCAGACGGTGACGGTTATACCGTAGAAACAATTGAAAGAACCCCTGAATATACAAAGCCGAAGACAGAAATTATAGCCGGCGGCGATGTTACATTCAAAGTTGTTCCTGATGAATTCAGGGGAATTACCAAGCTTTCAATAAACGGTATCGACTGCTTGACGCTTCCTACTGAGGGTAATGTTACCGCAATTGCAAACGAAGACGGAAGCTATACAGTAACAGTCGTAAATACAGAAGCACTTGAAGCAGAAATAGAAGCTCCGTATAATACTCACACCGTTACCATCTCAAATACCACTAACGGTTCACTGGTTGTTGATAACAACGGTGTTTCAGTTATAAGTGGTATGGCAGTTCAGGAAGGCACCGAGCTTACGATTACAGCTGTTCCTGCTGAAGGCTACAAAGTCAGCACACTAAAGATTAATGACAAGAGCTTCACATCAGGTTCTGTTCACAAACTTGTTGAAGATATTACAATCACCGCAACATTCACAAAGAATTCATCCGGTTCGTCAGGCGGCGGCGGTGGAGGAGGCGGAACTTCTTCCTACACCGTGAAGTTTGAAACCAACGGCGGAACTGCTGTTGCAAACAAATCTGTAACAAGAAATTCAAAACTTGCAGAGCCGACAGCTCATACAAAGGACGGCTTTACATTTGATGGTTGGTATACAGACAAGGAACTCACAACCGCATACGACTTTGAAGCAAAGGTAACAAAAGGCTTTACACTCTATGCAAAGTGGGCTGAAATCGAAAAGGAACCTGAAAACACAGACACACACAATTGTCCGTCAAAAGAATTTGAAGACATTGATACAGCAGCATGGTATCACCTTGATGCAGACTATGTAATTGAAGAGGGTATCTTCAAGGGTGTAACAGAAAAGACATTCGCTCCCAATGCAAAACTCACAAGAGCAATGCTTGTTACTGTTCTATATCGTGTTGAGGGCGAACCTGCTGCAAACAGAAGCATACCTTTTGCTGATGTAGATATGAGCAGCTACTATGCAAACGCTGTTGCTTGGGGGCAGCAGAACGGAATCGTTAAAGGCTATTCCGAAACTAAATTTGCACCCGACCAAAACATCACAAGAGAACAAATTGCAGCTATTATGCACAGATACGCAGAGTACAAAGGATATGATGTGAGCGTAGGAGAAAACACAAACATCCTCTCTTATGACGATTTTGACAGCATTTCCGAGTACGCAATAGCATCTATGCAGTACGCAGTCGGAAGCGGTTTGATGAAGGGTAAAACAACATCAACACTCAATCCGTTAGATAATGCTACAAGAGCAGAAATAGCGGCAGTACTTCACAGATTTATTGAAGCAAATAAATAAAAACTTACAACGAGTTGCAGCAAAATGGAATTCCATTTTGCTGCAACTCATTTTATGAATAACGGCAACTATGTTTTTATCGGAAAATGATATTAAATGTGGGAAAATTTGGAACAAAAATAAGTAATTAGATGTTGACTTAATCCCGGTTGAAATGTATAATAAGGACATACCTTTCAAAATAGGAGGATA
>JAFSIZ010000020.1 GCA_017439555.1 Oscillospiraceae bacterium
GAGACCTTGCAGGAAGATATGTGTTTATCGATAACGGTGCCCAAACAAGAAGCGGTTCGTTTGAGATAAAAGGCGCATCCCGCAGCTCTGAAGATGATAAGGAAGTCACACTTGACGTCGGGCAGGTAACGCCGATAAGAAGTTTTGTGGACGGCTATGATCACAGTAAGGGCTTTGTCTACATGATAGCCGAAGGTCAGACGCTGCGGATTCCGACAACATACAGTGAGGACTTTTCGCCTGAGTTTGAACCCATAAGTGATTTGACGACATCGTCAGGAAGCTCAATAAGCGTTACTGTAACGGCAACAAGCCCGAAAGATATCGGAATTACTTATGAAGCCGAAATGCTTCCGCGAGGTGCAAGCCTGAATGCGGAAACAGGTGTGGTAACATGGAAGCCGACCGCGTCACAGGTGGGAGATAACCACTTTGCGATAACAGCGATAGACGAGCTCGGGCGCGAAAGCACGGTTCACTTCTACGTCACGGTGTATGGATCGACAACAGGTGGAACCTCCGGCGGTGAAGCGACAGCTCCAACGACGCCATCTACACCGGATAAAGATGAAGACGAAACCACGACTCCGACAACACCTTCAACAGGAAATGAAGGTCAAACCTCGGTTGAAAACGTCCGCTTCATCGACCTTGATAACCACGCATGGGCGGCGGATGCTATCAACTCACTTGCAGACGAAGGAATAATCAAAGGAACAAGCGAGAACACATTCTCACCTGCAAATAACATCACAAGAGCTGACTTTGCAATACTTCTTGTTCGTGCATTCAAGCTTGAATCAGACAATACAGAGAACTTTGCAGACGTTGCGGATTCCGACTACTTTGCAAAAGAACTTGCAATCGCGAGAAACACGGGCATTGTAAACGGTATCGGTGATAACAAGTACGCACCGAGAAATACAATCACACGTCAGGATATGATGGTAATTGTATACCGTGCGATGCAGAAGCTTGGTGTAGAACTCGAAATCGCAGATGTTGACTATGCAGATGTTGCAGATGTTGCAGACTATGCGCAGGACGCAGTAAAGGCACTCATAACTGCAGGTCTCGTCAACGGTAAGAGCGGCAAAATCGCTCCGACTGACTATACCACAAGAGCTGAGGTTGCGGTGCTCATAAAGAGGATTATGGATTACACAGCGGAATAACATTAAATCCCGTAAGGGTGGGGCTCTGCTCCACCCACTGTTGCGGAGTTGTCTGCGTATCGGGCGGACTGTGGTGCCCACCCTACAATGTATATGACAGAACACACAAAATTCAAAGGAGGAAAGTCATATGAAGAAAATCACAGCACTCATTCTTGTGGGAATAATGATATTTGCGCTTTGCGCTTGCGGCGGAAATACTGGTAGCTCAAATGATAAGGCAACTGATGATCCGCTTACAAAAGACGACGTAATTACTATGACGGTTTTGTCCCACTCAAGCTGGCCGTACCGCGAGGATTGGAAGGCTTGGGATTATATCAGAGAAGGAACCGGAGCAACAATTGAGGTAAATGCAATACCGAGCACAGATTACGGTTCCAAAGTCCCGCTCATGTTTGCTGATCCGGAAAACAGTCTTACCGACCTTATTACATTTGACTACAAGCCGGAGGCGGATAAGTGGGTGGATCAAGGGGGTGTTATTGCTTATGATGACATGGCAGAATATATGCCCAATTACAACGCGTGGATTAAAACGCTGAACGAGGATGAATATCGTAATGTAATA
>JAFSIZ010000021.1 GCA_017439555.1 Oscillospiraceae bacterium
CCTCGGCTCTTTCCCTTTCTTCTCAATACTTTCAGGTTTACATCGATGTATTTCTCGTATATCCAGCGATATATCGTTCGTACTGATGGCATACTTAATTCGCATGGTGTGTTTGCGATTTGCTCCGGTGACCATGTGAGCAATAGCTTCTCTTTGATATATTCCAACTTCTCCGGATTTTGAAACATCCCGCGATGGCAATATGACCTTCGCAATAAATATTTCTTTTGCGCCGTATACGGATAGTATGTAGGTATATCATACATATGCGTGCGATTTCGCTTCAGTTCACGAGATACCGTGCTGACATTTCTTCCGATTAGTTCCGCTATCTTTCGATAACTGTATCCTTTTATGTAATATTCCCGTAGACAACAGCGTTCTTCTATGGTAAGATGTTTGTAGTTCATATATTTCTCTCCTTGTGGTTTATTGTGTGGTAACTTTATTCTACCAGAGATTTATATGAACTTTCAATTTCTTTAACTGTTGCACTTGATAGTATAACTCACCCTTATTAAACAAAAAAAGCACCCTTCCGGGTGCTTTTTTTACTTATTGTGTGCGCAGCAGTTTTCACAGTTGCCATCACAGAGCCCGAGTGTGCCCGGGTCCTTGCCCTGACTTCTCATATAATCTGCGATTGCGGATTTGATTGCCTCCTCTGCAAGCACAGAGCAATGAAGCTTCTCAGGCGGAAGCCCGTCAAGCGCCTCGGCAACAGCCTTATTTGTGAGCGTAAGCGCCTCCTCAATTGTCTTTCCCTTGACCATCTCCGTAGCCATCGAGCTCGTTGCGACAGCCGCGCCGCAGCCAAAGGTCTTGAACGAGCAATCAACAATGATATCGTTCTCAATCTTCATATAAATCTTCATAATATCGCCGCACTTTGAGTTGCCTACCTGCCCGACAGCGTTTGCGCCCTCAAGCTCACCGACATTGCGCGGATTTGAAAAATGGTCGAGTACCTTTTCGCTATACATATATATTCTCCTTTCTTAAGCCTTCCCCTTGAGGGGAAGGGGGACCGCTTGCGGTGGATGAGGTGGAAAAGTAAGTTTGACGATTACAACGCCGATAAATCGGCTACACCTCATCAGTCACCTGCGGTGACAGCTTCCCCTCAAGGGGAAGCCTTTTTTTGCTTAATCCCAAATTGGTTTGTTTCCTTCCCAGACGGGGCTCATTGCGCGGAGGCGCGCCGCAACCTTCTCGACAGCCTCGGCAATCTTTATCTCGTCTCCGGGCTCATTGTCCTCGCCGAGCGAGAGGCGGAGCGAGCCGTGTGCGATGTGATGTGGAAGCCCGATTGCAAGAAGCACGTGTGACGGATCGAGCGAGCCTGATGAGCAGGCAGAGCCCGATGAAGCGCAAATACCCTCATTGAACATATTGAGAAGCAGAGCCTCGCCCTCGATTCCCTCGATGACTATGCTGCAAAGGCCGGGGAGACGGTTTGTCGGATGACCTGTAAGCTTCGTATAAGGGATTCTGAGCACTCTTTCTATGAGTGTGTCACGCATTTTCTCAAGCCGCGAGATATTTTCCGCCATATTCTCATTCGCGAGCCTTGCCGCCTCGCCGAGACCGACGATATAAGGCACGTTTTCTGTTCCTGCGCGGCGATGACGCTCCTGTCCGCCGCCGTGGATAAGGTTGTCGATGCGGAGCCCTGTGCGGATATAAAGCGCACCGATGCCCTTCGGCGTTCCTATCTTATGGCCGGAAAGCGAGAGAAAATCTATATTCATCTCTTTCACATCAAGCGGAATGTGGCCATATGCCTGAACAGCGTCTGTGTGGAAGAGAACTCCTCTTTCCTTCGCAATAGCGCCGATTTCGCGGATCGGCTGGATTGTGCCGATTTCGTTGTTTGCCGCCATGATTGAAATGAGTATTGTGTCTTCGCAAATTGCATTGCTGACAGATTCGGGAGTTATAACCCCATATTCATCGACAGGGAGATATGTCACGCGGCATCCCTGCTTTTCGAGATATTTGCAGGTTTCCATAATTGCCGGATGCTCGATGCACGAGGTGATTATATGATTTCCCTTATCCTTATATTTTGATGCAACGCCCTTGAGCACCCAGTTGTCAGATTCGCTGCCGCAGCTTGTGAAGAAAATTTCGCGCGCCTTTGCGCCGATAACAGCTGCAACCTTTTCGCGCGCATCCTCAACGGCGCGTTTTGCATCATATGCAAATGCATAGAGGCTTGACGGGTTGCCATATTGCTCTGTGAGGTATGGCATCATCTTGTCAAGTACCTCCGGCTTTACCCTTGTTGTAGCCGAGTTGTCTGCATAAATCATTGGTTTTCGTCTCCTTTCTTAAGCCTTCCCCTTGAGGGGAAGGGGGACCGCTTGCGGTGGATGAGGTGTTGTTTTTCCACCTCATCAGTCGCGGTTTCCGCGCCAGCTTCCCCTTGAGGGGAAGCCTTTTAAATGTCAGTTTCTATATAATCAGCACAATATCGGACTGATTAAAACTTTTTACTTTCCGCAACGGCGAGCTCATCACATCGGTTATTCTTCGGGTTTGTCGCATGGCCCTTGACCCAGATAAATTCAACCTCGTGTTTTGCAATCAGCGACAGAAGCTCGTCCCACAGATCGGGATTGAGAGCTTTTTCCTTTTTGTTGCGCATCCAGCCGTTGGCCTTCCATTTTTCTGCCCAGCCCTGGTTTATGCCGTCAACAATATATTTGCTGTCAGTATAGAGCCTGACGCGGCATACCTCGCGAAGCGCATTTAGCGCAGTTATCACGCCTGTCAGCTCCATGCGGTTGTTTGTCGTCATTTCCTCGCCGCCGGACATTTCCTTCTCGACACCTTTATATTCAAGAATCGCGCCCCAGCCCCCCGGACCCGGGTTGCCGCTACACGCGCCGTCGGTGTAGATTGTGACTTCTTTCATAGTTTCGTTCCTTTGAGTTGGTTTTTTAGGTTTTTGGTTCTGCAAATCCCCCGGGTGCAGGGTCGCAACCTCGTCGAAGTACCACTCTTGGCTCGTTTTGCGCTATCGCGCAAAAGCTTCGCCTTTCCGTGGACTTCTCCTCAATCCCACAAAACAGGTTTTGTGGGAGCTCTGTTGGGGGGAAATCGAAATCCCCCTTGAATTCGCTTTGCTTCTTTGCCGAAAAGCAAAGAAGATACGTGTCACGTTGTTTCTTCGCATCAGGCGTTGCATATGTGATAACGTTTAACCACCTCATCACCGCCTGCGGCGGAGCTTCCCCTCAAGGGGAAGCCTTTGGGTTAGTGCGCTTCGCTGCCTTTGACACAAAGGGGAGGCTTTTCCCGGATGGAGGCATATTTTATTCTTCAACCGTTTCTGTTACTTCGGTTTCAGCTTCTGTTGTTTCAAAAGCTTCTTCCTCGACTTCTTCGCTTGCTTCTTCTTCGTGCGGCGCTGTCGCAACGGATATAACCTTGACATTCTCGCCGAGACGCATCAGAATAACTCCGCGCGTTACGCGGCCTATTGTGCTTATGCCGCGCGCTGCCATTCTTATTATAACACCGTCATCGGATATTATCATAATATCATCGCTGTCATCGACCATAATGACGCTTGCAATCTCGCCTGTCTTTTCGCTGATGCTATAGTTCATTATGCCCTTGCCGTAGCGGTTCTGGAGCCTGTATTCCTCTGCAGCGGTGCGCTTTCCAAAGCCCTTTTCCGTTACTGTGAGGATATCCTTGCCCTCCTCGATGACACCTGCGCCGATGATATAATCATCCTCAGCGAGATCGATGCCATATACGCCTGCCGCCTCTCTGCCCGTTGCTCGGACATCGGATGCACGGAACTTGATTGCCATACCCTTACGGGTTGCAAGGAATACATCGCTCTCTGATGTTGCGAGCATAACGGAGATAAGCTCGTCTTCCTCTTCAAGCGTGAGTGCGCGCACACCCGTCTTGCGGTTTGAATCGACGCGTGAAAGCGCGATGCGCTTGACGATACCTGCGCGTGTTGACATTATGAGAAAATGCTCATCGTCAAATTCCTTTATCGAGAGCATAGCCGTAACCTTTTCATCAGGCTCAAAGGCTATGAGGTTTACAATATTCATTCCGACGCTCGTCCTGCTCGATTCGGGTATCTGATAACCCTTCATGCGATACATTCTGCCGCGGTTTGTGAAGAACAGAAGCCAATCGTGGCTTGATGCAGTGAACATCGTCTCGACAAAATCCTCTTCCTTCTGCTTCATACCTGAAACACCGCGACCGCCGCGATTCTGTGCACGGTAGACGGACACAGGCATACGCTTGATATATCCGCGATGTGTGAGCGTATATGCACAGTCCTCAACAGGGATGAGATCCTCAATGTCGATTTCATCATCAACCGGGACAATCTCTGTTCTTCTGTCATCGCCGTATTTATCCTTGATGACCGTGAGCTCATCCTTGAGGATGCCTGCAACGAGTGCGTCTGATTCGAGAACTTCCTTGCAATATGCTATCTTCTTCATAAGCTCTGCATATTCCTCGTCTATCTTTTCTCTTTCAAGACCCTGGAGACGTGCAAGTCGCATATCGAGAACAGCCTGAGCCTGGATATCACTCATATTGAAGGTATCCATAAGTCTCTGCTTTGCATCGTCATAGCTTGTGCGGATTATATGTATGATTTCATCGATATGGTCAAGCGCAATGCGGAGACCTTCGAGGATATGTGCTCTTGCCTCTGCCTTTTTCAGCTCATACGCCGTTCTTCTTCTGATGACATCCTTCTGGAACATTATATACTGATCGAGAATGTCGCGGAGTGAAAGAGTTTTCGGCTTATTATCGACAAGCGCAAGGAGAATTACGCCGAAGGTCGATTGCATCTGTGTATGCTTGAAGAGCATATTGAGAACAACCTGAGGATTTGCTGCGCGCGAAAGCTCTATAACAATGCGCATACCCTCGCGGCTCGATTCATCCTGAATGTGTGTTATTCCCTCGATTACCTTATTCTTGACGAGCTCTGCAATATGCTCGATAAGGCGCGCCTTGTTGACCATATAGGGAATTTCCGTCGTGATAATGCGAAAACGGCCGTTGTCGAATTCCTCAATCTCCGTTTTTGCGCGCACCTTTATATGACCTTTACCTGTCGAATATGCGGCGCGGATGCCTGCCATACCCATAATGACACCTGCAGTCGGGAAGTCGGGGCCCTTTATGTGCTCCATAATGTCTGCAAGCGTCGCTTCAGGGTTATCAATAACCTCAATCGTCGCATCAATAACCTCAGAGAGGTTGTGCGGCGGAATGTTCGTCGTCATACCGACGGCAATACCGTTACTTCCGTTGACCAGGAGATAAGGTATGCGCGAGGGGAGAACTGTCGGCTCCTTGTGGAAGCCATCGAAGTTTGCCTGAAAATCGACGGTTTCCTTATCAATATCTGCAAGCATCTCAAGCGCAATCTTTGAAAGACGCGCCTCTGTATAACGGTATGCAGCAGCAGGGTCGCCGTCAACTGAGCCGAAGTTACCCTGACCGTCAACCATTGTATAACGCATTGAGAACGGCTGGGCAAGACGGACCATCGCATCGTAAACCGAGCTGTCGCCATGTGGATGATAGCGTCCGAGCACGTCGCCGACGGTTGTCGCGGATTTTCTGTATGCATTCGTCGGTGTGAGGCCGTCTTCATACATTGTATAAAGAATACGGCGGTGTACGGGCTTTAAGCCGTCGCGCACATCAGGAAGTGCACGTCCGACAATAACCGACATTGAATAATCTATATACGCGCGCTTCATTTCGGCGTTGAGCTCAACGTCGATAATCTTTTCTATATCAAGATGATTAAGCGGTTTTTCTTCTCTTGTGTTTTTAGCCATAATATTACCTCTGTTTTTTAGAGTTTTGCCTTCCCCTTGAGGGGAAGGTGGGTTTGCAAAGCAAACTCGGATGAGGTGGAAAAATAAGTTTGACGATTAAGACGCCGATAAATCGGTTACACCTCATCAGTCGCTTTGCGACAGCTTCCCCTCAAGGGGAAGCCTTTTTTACACATCCAAATTCGTTACATAGCCTGCGTTCTGCTCGATAAATTCACGTCTCGGCTCGACCTTCTCTCCCATAAGGAGAGTAAAGGTCTCGTCTGCCGCGATGGCATCCTCGAGCGTTATTCTCGCAAGCACGCGGTTTTCGGGGTTCATTGTTGTTTCCCAGAGCTGTTCAGGGTTCATCTCACCGAGACCCTTGAAGCGCTGTATCTTTGCATCCTCGCCGATCTCCTCGAGAGCCTCGGAGAGGGCTGCATCGTCATATACATATTTTTCTTTCTTTCCCTTGCTGACCTTATAGAGAGGCGGCATCGCAAAATAGATGTGTCCTGCCTCAACGAGAGGTCTCATAAAGCGGAAGAAGAATGTGAGAAGAAGTGTTCTGATGTGAGCGCCGTCGACGTCAGCATCCGACATAATTACAACCTTGTGATAGCGGAGCTTTTCGAGATTGCAATCACCGAGAATACCCGTTCCGAGCGCCGCAATGACAGGGGAGAGCTTATCGTTGTTATATATCTTGTCTGCTCTTGCCTTTTCGACATTGAGCATCTTGCCCCAGAGCGCGAGGATTGCCTGAAATCTTCTGTCTCTTCCTTCCTTTGCCGAGCCTGCAGCCGAATCACCCTCAACGATATATATCTCTGAAAGCCGCGGATCCTTGACCTGGCAGTCAGCGAGCTTGCCGGGGAGTGAGAGCGAATCGAGCGGACCCTTGCGCCTTGCGTTTTCCTTTGCACGTCTTGCCGCTTCTCTTGCGTGGGCGGCGTCTATCGTCTTGCCGACAATCGCCTTTGCAATCTTCGGGTTCTCTTCAAAAAACGTCGAGAGCTTTTCGCCGACGATGTTGTTTACAAGAGTTCTTACAGTCGCGTTGCCGAGCTTCGTTTTCGTCTGTCCTTCAAACTGAGCCTCAAGCACCTTGACGGATATGACACAGGTCAGACCCTCGAGCATATCTGTACCCTCGAGCTTTTCGTCTTCCTTTATCATCTTGTTCTTTCGCGCATATTCGTTTATGACGCGCGTGAGAGCAGTCTTGAAGCCTGTTTCGTGCATACCGCCCTCTGTTGTGTTGATGTTGTTTGCAAATGAAATGATGTTTGCGTTATAGCCATCATTATATTGCATTGCAATTTCTGCAATATTGTCATCGCGCATTCCGGTTACATATATAACCTCCTCGTGGATGACATCCTTCTTTATCTTTCCGTTGAGATATTCGACAAAAGTGCGGATACCTCCCTCATAACAGAAATCGTCGCTCTTTCTCTCCTCTTCGCCTTCCTGTGGCCTCAAATCCTTGAGAACGATTCTGACGCCTGCATTGAGAAACGCCTGCTGCTGCAGTCTCTTCTGGAGAGTTTCATAGTTGAACACGGTTGTATCAAAAATTTCTGCATCAGGCTTGAAGGTAACCTTCGTTCCCGATTCCGTTCCCTTTCCTATTATCTTTATCGGAGTTTCGACATCACCGCGGATAAATCGCATATAATGAACGTTTTCGCCGTCGCATACCTCGACCTCGAGCCATTCTGAAAGCGCGTTTACGACAGAAGCGCCGACGCCATGGAGACCGCCGGATACCTTATATCCGCCGCCACCGAACTTACCGCCTGCGTGGAGCACTGTGAAGACGACTTCAAGCGCCGATTTTCCCGTGGCGTGTGTTCCTGTCGGAATTCCTCGTCCGTTGTCCGAAACACTGATGACATTGCCCTCACGTATTTCAACTGTTATGCACGAGCAATGACCGGCAAGAGCCTCGTCTATGGAGTTGTCAACTATCTCGTAGACGAGATGGTGGAGACCTGCCTCCGAGGTCGAGCCGATATACATACCCGGACGGCGGCGAACAGCTTCAAGCCCTTCGAGGACCTGAATATTGCTTTCGTCATAACTTCCGTTAACGGATGTGTCTACTGTTTCGATGTTTTCTAAATTTTCCGCCATAATATAAAATACTCCTTCGGATTTTTTAGTTTGATTTCTTATAGTGGATTATGCTTTAAATTAAAAACAAAACGTATAATTTTTTGATATATATACTGTTTGTATTTACATTTCTTCATCAATGAGCTGTTCGCAACGCTTTTGCAGAGTCGTCGACGATATCTGCGATATGAATACGCGCTCACGGTTTCCGTCGCGGCACACAATGAACGAACGCGGAATATCATCGCAAACATTTATAACGTGGTTCGCCTTTTCCTTCTGCGCAAGGAATGCCATTGTTCGCTTTGACTGAGATGTTATCTCAAGATCAAACACGCCGATTATGCTTGATTTTGGTATAAGCTTACCTCTGCCTATATGTAGAAACATAAGAAAAACCTCTGCAAAATTTATAATTGAAGATGTCTGATCCCTCGTCGAGACTCGCCTTTTGGCTCGTTTTTGCTGTTCGCAAATTAAAACGTTGTTTTTTTATGGACATCGCCATTAGATAACACTTTGAATAAAAGCAAAGAAGATATATGTCTTAACACAAAAACATCAGTTTTCTGTCTTATTGACAATACAACCTTTTGAAACCGTGAAGATTTTTCCCTTTCTGAG
>JAFSIZ010000022.1 GCA_017439555.1 Oscillospiraceae bacterium
CATCGAGTTTCAAGGGATTTTCCGCTTGTTTTGCCCGAAGGCATCCCTCGGAGTATTCATATACACCTTCGGGTTCCATTCTGCCAATCTCACGCCTTTTTGGACAGCCCGTCAGCGTGTCGAAAGTTTTTCGACACGCTGCGGAATCCTGCAATACTTGTGTATTGCAGGATTCCTGTTGTTTTCCTCTGTAATTATTCAAAACCGCGTTTGTTTAATAAAACCAACACTTTGTGAAGCCGAGGGCGCGTACACCGTCGACATCATAGCCAGAGAGCTTATTGACAATGATGTATTCGAGATTTTCGAGCATCGAAAGACAAATCGAAGCCGCCATTTTTTCTACATCATTCTTGTAAATAGAATCTCCATAGTAAGGCGACAGATAGACCGAGAGATCTGCCTTTATATCCTGTTTCGGAATCGAGGCCACTCCGTATTCGTTTATCTCTTCCTCGGGGTAATATGGGTCAACATCGCCGCCAATCCCCTGCTGGAATTCTATTTTGAGAACAGCCTGTGTACCGGTGTCGAAGCTCAATTCGCTTCTCAGCGTATATGAATTGTCAGCCCCGAACTCGTTGTATTGAACGACGATTTCGTTCTGAATATCATTGTAGCTGTAAATATATTGGATCTGTGTGCCATCATCAAGATCATAAACATCAATAACGCCGGGACCCCACGTCATGGTTTTGTTCTGATTGTGGAAGATCCACATTCTCAGAAGCTCAAGCGCGCGCTCATCCTCAGGGTAGATATCGAGGTTGATGCTTCCGAAGGGCATTCCGTCATCCGTGGCAACGAGAGCAGAAAAAGGATGGATCGTTGTCTGCTTGCGGTTTTTGATAATGCTTATCGGAAGTGCGAGATTGAGATTCTGCCCTTCTTCAAAGCCTGCGGTTGTGATTCCGACAACGTGACCGTGTTTGTTGAGAAGTGCGCCGCCGCTCGAGCCGCTTGAAATAGGCGCGCTTATCTGGATATAGGGTACTCCGTCGAGCGGGCGCTGCGGATTTGAAACAAGCCCTTCGGAAATCGTGTTTTCAAGCCCCTGGGGGTTTCCGATGGTAAATATCTCTTCGCCGCCCTTGAGCGGAGTTTCGTCCATTTTGAGATAGGGGAAATCCTTTCCGTCTACCTTTATGACAGCCCAGTCTGTTATCGGGCTATAGTCATATATGCCGAGCACTTTATAAGTCTTGCCGTTGTCAGAGCGCTTTATTCTTGCGGAATATGCGCCGTCTATGACGTGGTAGTTTGTGACGGCGGTGCCGTCTGAATCGATAAAAAAGCCGCTGCCGAGAGCAAATGCCTTGCCGTCCTTGTCAAACACTTCGATATAGAAAACGGCCGGAGAACACTTTTCATAAATTTCGGAGGCTGCAAGCTCGCGTGTTGCAGTGTCCGAGGTGTTTTCAAATGCAGAAAGATTATAATATTTGTCATATGCTGCGGCGGAAATCGCGCCTGCTGTGATAAGCTTCTGCGCGAGTGTCTGTCCGCTTCCTTTGACCTCAGCCTCAAGCGCTGCATAAGAAACGAGAACCACATCTGCGCGGCGGAAATTTATCGTGTCGGGGTTTCCGAGGAGAACTCCCGTCTGCCTTGCAAGCGTGAATGGATTATCCCAGGTGAAATCAGCTCCGTTTACATCGGAATAGCCGAGAGCGCGCAGGACGAAGGTGAGATACATCGAAGAGCTTGCGACGCTGCTTCCACCAAACTTAGTTGCGGAAATTCCGTTTGTCAGCTTGTTTTCATAGGCATAGCCGACATATTTATCCGCCCAGGCAGGAACATCGAGGAACGGATGCTTGCCTCCTTTGGAGAGCGCATCTGATTCCTTCCCGAGAACACGGATAAGCATAACGAGTGCCTCTGTTCTCGTCGGTGCACGGTTGAGGGCAAAGTCTGTATCCGAAACACCATTGAAAAGCCCAAGCTCCTTGAGATCTTCGGCAAGCTCTGTTTCAAATTTCAATGAGGTGCTTGCTGCAAAAGACATCGAAGGCATAAGCCCGAATGTCATAGCAAGGCAGAGAAACAAAGCGACAATCTTTCTTCCCATAGTTCAAATCCCCTTTCGGAATAAATCATATACATATATTACCATATATCGGGATAAAAAACAAGGACACCGCAGACTGCTTTGCCTGCGGTGTTGTTCTCGCTCTGATTATTTTGCGGCTGCTTCTGCCTTTTTGTCGAGAAGGTGGTTGCGATAGTAGAGAATGAGGTCTGCGCCGACCATGATGAAGTTGAGTATGTAGAAAACAAGAACATACCATTTCGTAGCAAACTGTGCCATATATGCTTCATTCATAAATTTTGAGAGGATACCTGCAACATATCCGAACTCGATGAGGCAAAGGAACATAAGGCTCTTACCCTTTGTTGTTCTTGCCTTCCAGGACTTCATAACATTTGCCGGCCAGGATGCGCCGAAGCTTACGACCATTATGATTTCAAGAATTTCTGCCATTTTCGATTTTCTCCTTTAACATTTTATTTCAAGGATATGATATCACGTGTCCGGTATATTGTAAATAATCAAAAAAATAACACTGCTATAACTTGAAAGTTATAGCGAGATGCGCTATAATAGCTTTGGTGATGATATATGGAAATATTACAGCTGCGCTATTTCTGCCGCGCCGCAGAGACAGAGAACTTTTCTGCCGTTGCCGCGGAATTCCGCGTGCCGCCATCAAACATTTCTCAGAGCATAAAACGCCTTGAAGGGGAGCTCGGAAAGCCGCTTTTCACAAGAAGCTCAAACCGTGCGAGGGTAAATTCCGTCGGGCGTGAATTCTATAAGCTCGTAAAAGAGGCGCTTTCCCTTCTCGATTCGGCGAAGGCATTGGTTACAGATGCCGGCGACGAAATAAAAATCAGCATACGCACAAACAGGCGCATCGTTATGCAGGCGATAGAAAAATTCCGCCTTGAATATCCCGATGTCAGCATAGTCACAAAACACGGAAGCCACGATAACAACGATGATTTTGATCTCATAGTTTCGGCGGAGGATATGGAAAGCTTCGGTTTTGAATCAACCCCCATTCTCAACGAAGGGCTTCTTCTTGCTGTTGCAAAGGGCAGCAGGCTCGACAGAAAAACGCCGCCGACTGCGCGTGAGCTTTCGGATGAATCCTTTATAACAATGAACGAGGGCACAAGCATGCACGGGCTGACGCTGAGTGTCGGCGAAAAGCTCGGCTTTGCTCCGCGTATAACGCTTATGAGCGATGATCCATTCTATATCCGCCGTTGCTGTGAGCTGGGGCTCGGCTCGGTTGTCGTGCCTTCGGTTTCATGGCGCGGCCAGTTCTCCGGGGATGTGACCTTCCGCAAAATTCCCGGTATGCAGAGAACAACCTATATATCGCGAAAAAAGAATACCTATCTCCCCGAAAGCACAAAGCATTTTATAAGCTTGCTTGCAAAAGAATGTGAAAAAGAGAGCAGAGAATAACTCGGCTCTCTTTGAATTTATTACAATCCAAGTTCCATTCCGTCGTATGCGACCTCTGCTTTGCAGGTTGCATTTTCGCAGAGCTTCTGTGCAGAGGTGCGGTCATATATAATCTCTCTGCCGTGGTGGTTGAAAATAAGATGGGCTGCATTTGATTTTTCTGCATATTCAATTATATCGGTGACCTTATGGTGTCCGCTTTCGCATATTAAAATATCGCAGCCGTCTCCGATAAGGGGAGCAAGCTCGGAAAGCCTCTTTATATCTCCGGAATATACAATTTTCCTGCCGTTGACCTCAATAAGGAAAGAATAGCTTTTCCATTCTCCGTCTTCGGGGATTTCCATATGCTCATTATGAATTGCCGAAACCTTTATATCCTCATTTTCAAATATAACACTGTCAGATATAATGCCATTCTCAACGGACATGACCTTAAACAGATTTGCATCTGCAGTATCAATCAGCGGCTTCATATGCTCCCAGAGCGCTTTGCAAGGAGAAAAGAGCCTTACTTTTCCGTCTTCAAGTTCTTTCCCCTGTCTCCATATCTGCTGGCGCATAAGCAGAATGAGATTGAACAGCCCGCCGATGTGGTCAACGTGGGGATGTGAAATAAATATGCTTTTTACTGCAAGCATATCAACGCCGTTTAAAAAGGCATTGCGTGAACAGCTTTCACCTGCATCAAACCAGTATACGTTTCCGTTCACCTCAATAATAAACGAGGTGTGGTGCATTCCGTCAAAAGGCTCTGTTCCGGAGCAGGTGCCGAGAAATGTCAATTTTGCCATAGCTTTGTCCTCAAAGTTCATCAACGGTCATGTTGAACGCGTCAAGATAGTTTTCGATAAAATAGGCGACTTCATCGCTCTGCATTTCATCAAGCGCCGCCTTTGTCTGCTTCAGCGCCGTTGCAAAATCGCGGTTGCCTGCGTTTATCTCCTCAAGGCATTTTATATATGCATCGAGCTTATCTGCCGCCTTGACAAAGAAGCATACCTGCTCATCGTCATCGGTTGCCGCGGCGGCTATTCCGGCTTTCATCGCATCGGTGAGATTTCCGAGAAGCTTTTCGCTCGCCTCGCGCTCGATTCGCTTATATGCCTGCTTTATGTCTGCGCCATAGTATTTAATCGGCGTCGGAAGATCTCCTGTGAGGATTTCGGGCATATCGTGATAGAGCGCAGCCGAGGCGACGCGCCCGGGATCAATGTCGCGCCCGAACACATCCCTTGATATGACTGCAAGGGCGTGGGCGAGCACCGAGACGTGATAGGAATGCTCTGCGACATTTTCTGTTCGCGTGTTCCGCATAAGCGACCAGCGCGAAATATATTTCATTCTGTATATGAATGCAAAAAACTTACTCATAAAAAATCTTCCTTTCAATCTATGCATTTATTCTAACATCAAAAACAATCAAAAGCAAATAAATCTTTTCAAACGCTGTGATTTGTGATATACTAAACTATAATTACATTTAATAGGAGAATCCGCTGTGGCAAAGAAAGAAAACATCAGGAATTTTTGTATAATAGCTCATATAGACCACGGCAAGAGCACACTTGCCGACAGGCTTCTTGAGCACTGCAATGCGGTCACCGAGCGAGAGATGGAAAACCAGCTGCTCGATGATATGGATCTTGAGCGCGAGCGCGGAATAACAATAAAGGCGCGCGCAGTCAGGCTTGATTACCTTGCCGACGATGGGGAGACCTATGTCCTCAACCTTATAGACACTCCCGGACACGTTGACTTCAACTATGAAGTTTCGCGCTCTCTCGCGGCTTGCGAGGGTGCGCTGCTTGTCGTCGATGCATCGCAGGGAATAGAAGCGCAGACGCTTGCAAACACATATCTCGCAATCGAGCACGATCTCGAAGTGCTTCCGGTCATCAATAAGATTGATCTTCCATCCGCAGACCCTGAGCGCGTCAAGGGCGAGATTGAGGATATCATCGGCATCCCTGCCGATGAAGCACCTGCCATATCGGCGAAGATGGGGATCAATATCCATGATGTGCTTGAATATGCGGTGAAATATATCCCGGCTCCGAAGGGGAGCGAGAAGGATCCGCTTCGCGCGATAATATTTGACAGCCGCTATGATTCCTATCGCGGCGTTATCGTCTATCTCCGTGTTATGGAGGGCGAAATCCGCCCGGGTATGAAAATAAAGCTTATGGCAAGCGGCGCTGAGTTCGAAGTCGTCGAAACCGGATATATGCTTCCGCGCGGCGAGAAGAAGACAGATGTGCTCTCTGCAGGCGAGGTCGGCTTCTTCACAGCAAGCATCAAGAACGTCACGGACACGCAGGTCGGCGACACGGTCACAGGCTATGACAATCCTGCAAGCGAGCCGCTCCCCGGTTATCGCACAGTGCGCCCGATGGTATTCTCGGGTGTGTATCCGGCAGACGGCGCGAAATATCCGGATCTCCGCGATGCGCTTGATAAGCTGAAGCTCAACGATGCCTCGCTCACATATGAGCCGGAAAGCTCTGCCGCTCTCGGCTTTGGCTTCCGCTGCGGCTTCCTCGGCCTTCTTCATATGGAAGTCATTCAGGAGCGTCTTGAGCGCGAATATAACCTCGATCTCATAACAACAGCGCCGAGCGTTATCTATAAAGTCAAGAAGACAGACGGCGAGATTCTTCAGATAACAAATCCGCTCAACTACCCGAATCCTTCGGAAATCGAATGGGCGGAGGAGCCGTTTGTTGCGGCGAGCATCATTTCTCCGACAGAATATATCGGAAACATAATGGAGCTCTGCCAGGAGCGCCGCGGCGAATATAAAGATACAAAATATCTCGACCAGACACGTGTCGAGCTTCATTACAACCTGCCGCTCAACGAAATCATCTATGATTTCTTCGATGCGCTGAAATCAAAGACACGCGGCTATGCCTCGCTCGACTATGAGCTTTCGGGGTATCGCAAATCGGACCTTGTCAAGCTCGATATATTGCTCAACGGCGACCCTGTCGATGCGCTTTCCTTTATCGTTCATTCGGAAAAGGCATATGCAAGAGCGCGCCGTCTCGCGGAGAAGCTCAAGGAGCATATTCCGCGCCAGCTCTTCGAAATTCCGATTCAGGCGACGATCGGCTCGAAAATCATCGCGCGCGAAACCGTCAAGGCGCTGCGCAAGGATGTTCTTGCAAAGTGTTACGGCGGCGACATCACGCGAAAGAAAAAGCTTCTTGAGAAGCAGAAGGAAGGAAAGAAGCGTATGCGCAACCTCGGCTCTGTCGAAGTTCCGCAGGATGCTTTTATGGCAGTTCTCAAGCTGGATGAATAGAGATTGGAAGGAATTTATATATGACTCCGCTCGGAATTTATATACACATCCCGTTTTGTAATTCAAAGTGTGCATATTGCGATTTCTATTCGCGTTGCGGCACTAAAAATGAATATAACGAATATACAGAGGCGCTCATCAACCACATACTTGAGGCGCAGATGCGCTCGTCTGATTATGTCGTTGACACGATATATTTCGGAGGCGGCACTCCCACGGCAATCGGTGAGAAAAATCTCATAAAAATCCTTGCTGCCGTATATCGCAGCTTCAGAGTGGATGACGGATGCGAGATAACGTGTGAGGCAAACCCGAATTCCGTCACGCTGCGTGGGCTAAAAAAGCTTCGCCGCGCAGGCTTTGACCGCATATCCTTCGGTATGCAGTCTGCAGATGCATCAGAGCTTCGCGTTCTTGGCAGAACGCACACGTTTGAAGATGTGAAAACGGCTGTCGAATGGGCGAGAAAGGCGAAGTTTTCAAATATATCGCTCGATCTTATGTACGGATTGCCGTCGCAGTCGATAGAATCGTTCCTCGATTCGCTCGATGCGGCAATAGGGCTTATGCCCGAACACATTTCGTGCTATAGCTTAAAGCTTGAGGAGGGAACACCTCTCGCAGAGCGCCCGGAAACGCTGTTCCTCCCGTCTGACGATGAGCAGGCCGATATGTATCTCGCGGCAGTGACGAGGCTTCGCGACGAGGGCTATGAGCAATATGAAATCTCAAACTTTGCAAAAGAAGGAAAGCTCTCGCGCCATAATATGAAATATTGGACGCTCGGTGAGTATTGGGGCTTCGGGCCGTCGGCACATTCGCTCGTCGGCAGAAAGAGATTTTCCTATATCCGCGACACCGCGCTCTATATCGATGCGATGCATACCCACGGCGAGGTCATCGACAGGATAGAGACGATAAACGATTCGGGGCGTTGTGGGGAATATCTGATGCTTGGTCTGCGCACCGCCGCAGGCATCTCGGGCGATGTTCTTGAGAAGAAATATCTCACATATTTCGATGAAATTGAAAAGGTGCTTTTGAAATATCACAAAACAGGTCACACGGATTTTGACGGACACAACTGGCGTCTGACTCCTGAGGGCTTTCTGATATCAAACCGCATAATCGGCGATGCTCTTGATGCGCTTGAGGAATCGGAACACCTTGTGCGTCCCTTGAACGGATATATAAGAAAAGATTAGAAAGGAAGTTTTTTATGCGCGCAGTAGTAACAGTTATAGGCAAGGATACAACAGGCATCATCGCCGCAGTATCAAATGTAATAAGCGATAAGAAGGCGAATATTCTCGATATCAATCAGTCTGTTCTCGATGATATGTTCGTTATGGTAATGCTCATCGACATTTCGGGCTGCACAGTCGGCTTTTCCGAGCTTTCGGAGGAGCTTACGGCGCTCGGTGAGAAAATGGGGCTTAAGATTCTCGCGATGCACGAGGATATTTTCAACACGATGCACAGAATATAGGGTGATACTGAGATGATTAATTCTTTTGATATTCTTGAAACCATAAAAATGATTGAAGAGGAGCACCTCGACATACGCACTGTAACGATGGGTATATCCCTGCGTGATTGCTGCGGCAGCGATATAAACCGCGTCGCAGACCGCGTGTATGACAAGGTCACAAAAACTGCGGAAAACCTCGTCTCAACAGCTGAGCAGATCGCTTGTGAATACGGAATCCCGATAGTCAACAAGCGCGTTTCCGTAACGCCCGTGTCACTTCTTGCAGACGCCTGCGAATCCGCAGATGTTCCTGTTCTTGCAAAGGCGCTTGACCGTGCCGCAGAAACTCTCGGAATAAATTTCATCGGCGGCTATGGCGCTCTTGTTCACAAGGGAATGACACGCGGCGACAAAAACCTCATCGACACGCTGCCTGAGGCTCTTGCGGAGACAGAGCGCGTATGCTCGTTTGTCAACGTTGCGACGACACGTGCAGGCATCAATATGGATGCTGTGAAGCGCCTTGGCGAGCTCGTCTGCCGTATGGCATATCTCACGCGCGAGCGTGAGTCGGTCGCGTGTGCGAAGTTTGTCGCATTTGCAAACGCAACAGAGGATAACCCCTTTATGGCAGGCGCTTTCCACGGTGTCGGCGAGGGCGAAGCTGTCATTAATGTCGGCGTCTCGGGGCCGGGCGTTGTCCATAAGGCAATAAAGCGCGCAGGAGACTGCAATCTCACAGATCTTGCTGAGGTTGTCAAGCGCACTGCGTTCAAGATAACACGTGCAGGTCAGCTCGTTGCAAAGACGGCGGCAGAGCGTCTCAGTATTCCGTTCGGAATCGTTGACCTTTCTCTCGCGCCGACTCCTGCAATAGGCGATTCTGTTGCACATATCCTCGAGGAGATGGGGCTCTCATCTGTCGGAAGCCACGGCACAACAGCCGCACTTGCTCTGCTCAACGATGCTGTCAAGAAGGGTGGCGTTATGGCATCACCCCATGTCGGAGGTCTTTCGGGTGCGTTCATCCCCGTATCTGAGGATGCAGGAATGATAGAGGCGGCATCAAAGGGGCTTCTCTCGTTTGATAAGCTCGAGGCGATGACAGCTGTTTGCTCGGTCGGCCTTGATATGATAGCAATCCCGGGCGACACTCCGCCTGAGGTCATTTCTGCGATCATTGCAGACGAAATTTCAATCGGCGTTGTCAACAACAAGACGACTGCTGTCCGCGTCATTCCGGCTTATGGAAAGGGTGTTGGCGATTCCGTCAACTATGGCGGTCTTCTCGGCGAAGCTCCGGTTATGCCGATAAGCACCTGCTCGCCGCTCCGTTTCATATCGCGCGGCGGAAGAATACCTGCCCCGATTCACAGCCAGAGGAATTAGAGCTGTGTGCGAAACGAGAAACGATGAATTTTATATGCGAGAAGCGCTGCGCCTTGCGGAGAAGGCAGAAGCGCTCGGTGAGGCTCCCGTCGGGTGCGTTATCGTCAAGGACGGCGAGATAATCGGGCGCGGCTATAACCTTCGCGAGAGCAGCGGAAATCCGCTGACCCATGCGGAAATCATCGCAATTAACGAGGCGTCGGCAAAGGTGAAGAGCTTTCGGCTTTGCGATTGTGAGCTCTATGTCACGCTTGAGCCTTGCCCGATGTGTGCAGGTGCCTGCATAAATTCAAGAGTCGAGCGCGTGATATTCGGTGCAAGTGACCCGAAGGCAGGCTCGTGCGGCTCTGTCATAAATCTGTTTGAGCTTCCGTATAACCACAAGCCCGAAATAACAGGAGGAGTGCTTCGCGATGAGTGCTCGGGTATACTCTCGCGGTTCTTCCTTTCCTTGCGTGAGCGCAACAAAGCGCGAAAAAAGGCGAAATCGGAGGAAGTTTAACATTTGTGTAACAGAATAAAGTTTATTTGTTAATATTCTCAGGCTATAATATTAAATGTAATCAGCCGAAAGGCTGTTTACATAGATTGATAATAATCTTTTCTCTGTTACTCCTCCCCACACTCCTATTGCAAAATGAAAAAGAGCGGTTCTTTCTCCGAACCGCTCTTTTTCATTTTGTTTTGAAAGTCTTATCAAGCAGACAGTAATGCCGCCGTTTCGATACATTACACCTTGCTTTTTATTGGTTTATATGGTATATTATATCTGTATGTGAAACGAAAGAAGGTTTTTGAGTTATGAAAATTTATGAAGAACTCGTGGCGCGCGGTCTCATCGCTCAGGTAACGAATGAAGAGGAAATCCGCGAGCTTGTTAATAATGGCAAGGCAACATTCTATATCGGCTTCGACCCGACTGCCGATTCTCTCCATGTCGGTCACTTTATGGCGCTATGTCTTATGAAGCGTCTCCAGATGGCAGGTAACCGCCCGATAGCTCTTATTGGCGGCGGCACAGCTATGATCGGTGACCCATCGGGCAGAACCGATATGCGCTCGATGATGACAAAAGAGACAATCCAGCACAACTGCGATTGCTTCAAGAAGCAGATGGAGCGCTTCATAGAATTCGGCGAGGGCAAGGCTATGATGGTCAACAATGCAGATTGGCTTTTGGACCTCAATTATGTCGATGTTCTCCGTGAGGTCGGCGCTTGCTTCTCCGTCAATAATATGCTCCGCGCTGAGTGCTATAAGCAGAGAATGGAAAAGGGTCTTTCCTTCCTTGAGTTCAACTATATGATTATGCAGTCCTATGACTTCTATTATATGTATCAGAAGCTCGGCTGCAATATGCAGTTCGGCGGCAACGACCAGTGGAGCAATATGCTCGGCGGCACAGAGCTTATCAGAAGAAAGCTCGGCAAGGACGCCCACGCTATGACGATAACTCTCCTTCTCAACTCCGAGGGCAAGAAGATGGGCAAAACAGCGCGTGGCGCTGTGTGGCTCGATCCTGAGAAGACAAGCCCGTTTGAGTTCTATCAATATTGGAGAAACGTCGATGATGCAGATGTTATGAAGTGCATCAGAATGCTTACATTCATCCCGATTAAAGAGATCGACGAGATTGAAAAATGGGATGATTCTCGCATCAACGAGAAGAAGGAGCTCCTCGCATATGAGCTCACAGCTCTTGTTCACGGCGAGGAAGAAGCAGTCAAGGCGCGCGACGCGGCAAGAAGCCTCTTCTCCGGCGGCGGAGACGATTCAAATATGCCGACAACAGAGCTTTCGGCAAGCGATGTCGGTGAAGGTGTCGGAATCCTCGATCTTCTTATGATGTGCGGTCTCACTCCGTCAAAGGGCGAAGCGAGAAGGCTTGTCCAGCAGGGCGGCGTTGCTCTTGATGGCGAGAAGGTCGCCGCGGCTGATTTCATCGTCACGGCGGATGTTCTCAAAGCAGGCGTCAAGATCAAGAAAGGCAAGAAGGTCTTCCACAAAGCAATTATAAAATAATGAAAAACAACCCGTGCAGTTCACAAAACTGCGCGGGTTATTTGATTTCCTGTTCGAGATCATCGAAAAGTGGATTTGTGAAAAATTCTGTTATCGATATTTCCAAACCGTCACATATTTTCTTTATTGTAGATACTGTGGTGCTAAAATTCCTTCCGCTTATTATATTATTCAACGTAGACTGTGTTATTCCACAAAGCGTTGCAAGTTTATTTAATGTAATGTTTCTCTCATTGCAAAGCTCAATAATCCTAAGTCTACAGGCTTGTCCTACATACATATCATCACATCCGGACACATTATTGCTATAAGAATATATTAACCTATTTGAGTTAATATAATTACCTCTTTTGAGTTGACTTAATAGGATGTGTGTGATAAAATTATTTTGGAGGTGTTTTTAATGAAACGTATTATTTCTGTACTCTTAGCTTTAACTCTCGTATTTTCGTTTAATGTATCTGTATTTGCAGCGAACATCGATGCGGTTAATGCTGCAAATGAACTTTATTCTCTTAGCCTTTTCAATGGAATAGGAGTAAATGCAGACGGAAGCCCGAACTTTGATCTCGACCGCGCACCTACTCGCGAAGAAGCAGTAACAATGCTTGTTCGTCTCCTTGGTAAAGAAGATATTGCAAAATCAAATGTAATACCAACTCCGTTTATCGATGTTGCTGATTGGGCAAAACCTTATGTCGGATATGCGTATTCAGCAGGACTCACCAATGGTACAAGCGCAACAACATTTGGTGGGAAAAGCACAGTTACGGCTGCACAATATATAACTTTTGTACTCCGAGCACTGGGATACAGCTCTTCTGTTGATTTTAAATGGGATACTCCTTGGACTCTTTCTGATAATATTGGGCTAACTAAGGGAGCATATAATAACAATTCAAAGACATTTCTGCGTGGGGATGTCGCTATTATCTCAAGAAATGCGCTGTATACAAAACTTAAAGGCTCTTCTGATACACTTGTAAGCATCCTCGAACCGACCGGAGAATCATCAACCTTTTCCATACATTTCATAGATGTCGGTCAGGCAGATGCCGCTCTTGTCTTGTGTGACGGAAAAGCGATGCTGATTGACGGCGGTAATGTTTCCGATTCAGATGTTTTATATACATATCTCAAAAAGAATTCCGTTTCACATCTTGATTATGTTGTTGCCACACACGAGCACGAGGATCACGTCGGAGGACTTGCAGGTGCGCTAAACTATGCAAGCGTTGATAAGGTTTTCTGCTCTGTTACCGATGCCGATTCCTCAGCATTTGAAAATTTTGTCAAGGCTGCCGCCGCACACGGCGCCGAAATTTCTATCCCGTCTGCCGGTGAGACCTTCTCGCTCGGTAATGCAAAGGTCACTGTTCTTGGGCCTCGCGATATGTCACAAAGTGACCCGAACAACCTCTCGATTGTTCTCAGAATTGAATACGGAAACACTTCCTTCCTCTTTACAGGTGATATGGAGCGCGAGGAGGAAGAGGATATTATAAACAGCGGCTGCGAGCTTTCGAGCACGGTTCTGAAGGTCGGACATCACGGAAGTGAAAATTCAAGCACATATCCGTTCCTGCGCGAGGTTATGCCCGAATATGCGATAATCTCCGTTGGGGAAAACAACTCTTATGGACATCCGACTGAGGAGGCGCTTGGAAGGCTGCGCGATGCAGGAGCGAAAATCCTTCGCACAGACACATCCGGAGATATCATATGCACAAGCGACGGCAACAGCGTCACGTTCACAACCTCAAAGGGTGGGGCAGTCAGCAGCACAGCTCAGGATACACAGACGTCGCAAAGCGAGGTTAAATATATCCTCAACACAAACTCAAAGAAGTTCCACTATCCCACCTGCGCAAGCGCAGACAAGATAAAGGAGAGCAATAAAAAGACCTCGGACAAATCACGCGATGTGCTTATCGCGGAAGGCTATTCTCCCTGCGGAAGCTGTCAGCCATAAGAATAATAAAAACGGACGGCGCTGTTCCCAAGCACCGCCTTTCGACTCCTTTCATATTCAATACAAAAAAGGCACCGCCCACTATATGGGTAGTGCCTCTTTTGTGGGAAATAACTGCAATTTTGATAAAGATTTCTTATGGGGCAATTTTGCACCCCCTATAAAACTAATTCCATTTTAAAATATCGTTGTTATTTACAACAAAATCATATAGTACAGCTTCAATAACTGGAACAGAAACAGAGTTCCCAAATTGTTTGTATGCAGACTCGT
The DNA here is from genome assembly GCA_017439555.1 of Oscillospiraceae bacterium. Classification (GTDB taxonomy): domain Bacteria; phylum Bacillota; class Clostridia; order Oscillospirales; family JAAYXM01; genus SIG480. The sequence continues at coordinate 13,913 of JAFSIZ010000022.1, forward strand.
CTTCCGGATTGATGATGAAAGTATCTGGGAAGCCTTGGAGTCTAGCACATTCCCTAGGAGTTATTCTTCGAGGTTTGTTGTTTTGAATAACACCTAGCCTGTTTGAGTCTGAAGATGTTAAAGTTATTGCTATGCTTTTGGGATCAAGAAATTTAAAAACTTCAAAGGACATATTTCCGCAGACTGGACTATATTTTCCGTTTTGATTTTTCAAATATCCTTTTTCTATCAAAGAAGAAATTATTATTTCTACATTCTTATTTGGATAAAATGTTTTGATTTGCTCTAAGGTTAATTTTTTTCCGTCTTTTTCCGTACCAAAATCATGTCTTCTTCTATTTTGAATTAATAAGTTCATAAAGTCTATTTCTTCTGCCGAACAATCCCCTTTTTTGCCTAATTCCCAAGAGTGTAGTGCCTTTCCGCCACGATAATCAATAAGTCTGTAACCATGTAACGTTGATAAATCATCACCCACAACTTTATGAAGTTGTTTTGTAAAGCTTTCAGAACAGTAATAAATCTCTGATACATCATTTTCTAATATATCTTCAACTAAACAGCATTGTTTTGCTTGTTCATAGTCAAACAAAGATATTTGCGTAATTGAGTGTTTGTAACTGTGGGAATCGGGGGCTCCAACATCACTAATTATGCTTGTTTTAGGTGTATATCCTAATATCCCTAATATATATAAACGCACTCGATTTTGAGGAACACCAAAGTTTGAACTATTCAAAATCAACTCTGTAGTACCATAGCCTAAGTTTTGTAGTTTGGAAATAATTGTTTCAAAAGTTCGTCCTCCGTCGTGCGTCTTTAGACCTCGAACGTTTTCTAACAAAAAAGCTTTTGGTCGATACAATTCCAACAATCGTTCTATTTCAAAAAATAAAGTCCCACGAGTGTCTCCAAATCCACGCCTTTTTCCTGCATACGAAAATGGCTGACACGGAAATCCAGCTAATAACAAATCAAAGTACGGAATAGTAGTTATTTGTCTTATATCTCCACTTGGATATTCCTTAAAATTAAGCTCGTATGTTTGACAAGCTTTTTTATCAATCTCGCTTGATAACACACATTCGGAATTTATCCCCAGCCTATTTAGTGCATTAATTGTTCCTAACCGTATACCACCAATACCAGCAAATAAATCAATATACTTAATCATCCTATTTTCTCCTTAATAAAGTTCAAGAGAACTTCAAATTCTTCATCGGTATAGGCGATAGTACAATGGCTGTTTTCACATATCGTCGTTAAAGCAGAAACTCTTTGAAAATTTCCTGCACCATCAATTATGTATGCTATGTAATTATTTGTGGCTTCAACTTGATTGAATCTATCTTGAGCCTGACCTGCCTTTCTTTCGATAGTAGAGTTGGTTGTAACTTGAAAACTTATTTCAACTCCTACATACCTTCCGTTATGTTCAATAGAAAGGTCAAAAGTCGTTAGAGTTCGGTCGTTTTGCGTGACATTTGGGATATGTCCATTGCTTTTTATATGATAATCTTCACCAAGTTTTTCTTTAAAATAGTTTTCAGCATATATTTGTGCTGCATTGCCTAATCCATTAGCTTGTGCACCACCAGTTATTCGACTAACAAAAATATAACGTTGTTTGATGAATTCTTTCAATTCATCTGCCTTTCCCATAAGGTTTCCTACATTACACTTTGAGAAAATAACAGATGTTACATCTTCGGTAGAATTGCCACCAAACAATAATAGCATTATTAGGTCTTTAAAGAAAGGTGTCAATGGCTCATAATGTAAAATATGTTCTACATCTGTCAACATTTTTTTATTTGTCAATGTCCCTTTAACGGGTAAAGTTGAAAATTCATAACACCATGTCTGCCCGTCAATTACATAATTTAGTTTGTTGTTTGGAAAATAATTTTCAAAATCTCTATTTATGCGCTGTAGTGGTTCACTACCAAAGTCGGTCAACACCATCAAATGTTTCAAAAATAAATTTGCCGAAAAATCAGATGCGGTTATAAGAGAAAAAATACCAAGCGGGTTCGCTGTATTAGATAGTGTAAGTATTGATATAAATTGATCTTGCGTTCTTATTAATGTGGGAACAATGCTCGATTCAGCTTCTATTGCAGTGAGGTTTTCTGGCCACCACTTGCAAGCATGGGTCTCTAACTGTGGTAATGTTCTTTTATATGTATATGGCATTTTGGTTATCCTCCGTTATTCTTCGTTGTAAATATCTACAATGTCATCAAATCCACACTCAAAAACTGTAGAAATTTTTGCAAGTGTTTCCATTGATACAGCTTCGTTTTTCCCCATTTTAGCAAGAATGTTAGTACTAATTCCAACTTGTTTTCGCATTTCTGTTTTTGTTATATTTTTGTCTATCAGTAATTTCCACAATTTGTTGTAATTATATTTCATAGCACTCTCCCCATCACTTGTTTCGATAATATTATAGCACGAATTTATCACGAAGTAAATATTATATCACGCTTTAGTGATATAATATTTAATGCTTAATATAATAATCAGTATGAAGTCTTTTATAAATGGGGTGCATAATTCCTCGTTAACTATTTGCAGATAACTAAAAATCTGCCATCGTATATACTCCGTAGCGGCATTATTTATGTAAAAAAAGCTGAAAACCCTTGAAAATAGGCAAAAAACAATGACTGCAACTTTTTATTAAAATTGCAGTCATTATATGGTGCACCCGACAGGAGTCGAACCTGCGGCCTTCAGAGTCGGAGTCTGACGCTCTATCCAACTGAGCTACGAGTGCGGATTGTGACTTAATTAGTATAACAAATCAAATCTTTTTTGTAAAGGCGAAATTTGCGCATAAAAAATTTTTTGTGCGGCAGAATATGGGATATGGGAGTGATTTTTATGAATATGTCAAAAAAGGAATATGCAGAATATGTCAAACAGAACGAGCCGCGATCTCCGCATCTTCGGAATTTTATAAAGGCATATGTTATCGGCGGCGCAATCTGTGCGCTCGGACAGGTGTTTTTGAATATGTATATATACTTCGGGCTGGATAAAGACAATGCATCTGCATTTGTTTCGATAACGCTGATTGGAATTGCGGCGATTCTCACAGGCGTCGGTCTGTATGACAAGATTGCAAAACACGCAGGCGCAGGAACTCTCGTTCCCATAACCGGTTTTGCAAATTCCATAGTATCCGAAGCGCTCGATTGCAAGAGCGAGGGATTTATTCTCGGTGTCGGCGCAAAGATGTTCACAATCGCAGGACCTGTCATAGTCTATGGCACAGCGGCGAGCGTTATATATGGGATTATTTATTGGCTGATGAGAATGTAAATAAGAAAAGGGAAAAACTATGAAAAAAACGGCGGCAGGAAGCTTTGCTCAACTGCCCCGTTTTGTCATTTTGACGCCTGACGCCGTTTCATTTTTTGCCAACTGATATATCCATATATATCGTTGATAAAAAAGGCAATAAAACAAACAACCACCGAGATATATTTGCTGTCATAAACACTTGCCATCACCCACAAGACGATCAGGACGATATCGTTGGCGGCATATGCCAAAGCAAATGACGGACACCTGCGGAAGGTCAGATATACGGCCAGAAAGCTTGTTGTCACAGATATAGTGCTTGGGATAATGTTCGCCGTATTAAAGCTGCTCAATATGAAAAAGAAAATGGCGGTGACGATAGCTGTGAGTAACCACATAAGGGTTTGCTCCTTTTTGCTGATGCTGTTGACTTTAACCTCCGCTCTGTTTCCGTTATATGGATTTCTGAGCCAGGCGATAAGAGCGAAAAATGCCATTGGCATGGTCATTCCGAGATAGGTTATCATTTCGCCGTAATAAGCAAAGGTAAATGAAATAATGCCATATAATAAACTGAAAACAATCATCAGCGCCTGCCCTATGGGATTCCCTTTTGCATTGAATATAAGCGACGTTACACCTATCAGAGAAGCGGTCAGCGTCAGATAGCTTTCGCGGTCATAGACAGAGAAGGAAATTATTATAAAAAGAACAGATACAGACCAAAGGATGATGTCGGTTTTGGAAAAATAGCTGTGCGCTGTTTTTGTGCTTTTCATATATACCTCCAAAAAATAAGCATCCGCAAACACATCTTCTAAGACCTAACGATGTGCAAACGAATGCTGATGCATTTCACTACCCGGTGGCAGTAATATTTATTTTTGATTATAACACATATAGAGAAAGTGAACCATATAGATTCAAAAGCTGTTTTCAAAGCGATATTTATTATAATACATTTATATCCGGCTGTAAATACAAATCTTAATGTCAGAAAAGAAAGGGGGTATCTGTGAAAGAAAGCGCCGGAACATAGGAATGAGTCGGCAGGCTTAAGCCTTTGCCGATGCTTTGAGAGCTTCTGCCCATGACAGGGGAACGCAGAGTGAGCCTGTGCCGCTGCCAAGCTCGATATCGGGCTTGTTTGCACCGTGAAAATCGCTGCCGCCTGAGGGGAGAAGCCCAAATTGCTTTGCAAGAGAATGTGCTTTCTGTGTCTCGTCATCATCAAAACGCGGATACTCACATTCCATACCAATGAGTCCTTGCTGTTTTGCTTTCGGAAGAAAGGCGGAAAGCTCATCGTATGAGAGCTCGAGAAATGGGTGGGCAAGAACAGGGACGGCGTTTATCGAGCGTATGAATGTAATCATATCCCAGACGGTGATGCGCTCAGGCTCTTTATAGTGACCCGATTCGGGGGAGAGAAGAGTCTCGAAGGCTTCTGTGATAGAGCGCGCATAGCCGAGCCTGCAGAGCTCAGCCGCAAAATGTGCGCGGTTTATCTTTCCGTTTGGGGTTTTAGCTTTCATACTTGAGTAGTCAAGCTTAAAGCCTGCTTTTATGAGAGAGTCGCAGAGGGCGATGTTGCTTTGCTCTTTGCGGATGTTTACATCAATCATCATTTCAGAGATTTTCTGAAAATGCTCAGGAGCGATGAACAGTGCGAGAAGATGAAGCTCTGTTCCGTCGAAATCGACAGAAAATTCAGCTCCTGCGATTGGCTCAAAATTATGCCCTTTTGCGGCGTTGAGAAAACAGGGGAGACCGTCAACCGTGTTGTGGTCGCAAAGTGCAACGGCGCAAAGCCCTTTTGCGTCGGCAAGCTCTGCTATTTCGGATGGGGTTAAAGTTCCGTCCGAAAACACGGAATGTGTGTGCAAATCGCATATGTGATTCATGGTAAATCAGGCTCCTTTTATTATGTCAGCAGGAAATAAAAATTTTTCAGACAGGAATATTTTATAAAAAGCGGAAGATACTATGAGAAAAGAGAGCAGGATGCTCTCGCGCATAATCGTTTTTTTGGATGTTTTTAAATAGCAGAGGCATATTTCTCTGCGAGTTTCCGCGCGCGCACTCCTGCCTCTGCGATGAAATCCTCTGCGCTGAGAGCTGAATATATGAGGTCGTGCGGAGCTGTCGAGTGTGATGCGGTTTTGAGTTCAAAATTCAATATATCCTGTTTCGCGGCGCGTTTGAGCTTTGCGATAGAGGAGTTCCAATCGATTTTTCCGTCATACGGCAGGAAGTGAAGATCATCATCACCTGTGGGAATGCCGTCGGCGCGCCGGAGACCGAGGTTATCGTTTAAATGAGTCATTATGAGGCGGTCACCATATGCTTTGAGGAAGTCGGTCTTGTGAGGGTAGCAATGGTCGTGCCCGGAATCCCAGCAATAGCCGATGTTTTTGCGACTGTGATAGCGCTCCATCAGCGCCGCGAGATATTCCTCGCCCTCGAGGTTTTCAAAGGCAATGGAGATTTTCATCTCCTCGGAATGGCGGACGATTTCGTCAAAGAAACGAAAATCAAGCGGTGCCTCGGGAAAGGTATAGTAAAGGCCGCTCCAGCCGTGCATAACGAGAATCGGAATCTCAAAGCGCGCACAATCATCTATGCTGTGTATTATGCCTTCATAGACTGCAGCCGCACCGTCTGAATCAGGCTCCCAGAGCAGTGCGATTCCCCTGTGCGGAGCGTGGAGCGATTGAAGCTCGATGGAATGTTTTTTTGCACAGGATGAAAGCAAAGGCAGATCAAGCTCGGGTGACCATACGGGAGAAACGGCGGAAAAGCCGTTTTCTTCGAGCAAGGGTATGATTTGTGTCAGCGGTCGGTCATATTGCTTCTGCAAAGAGAAGCCGATGCGCGGTATCATATAGGAGCCTCCTCGGATTCTTTTCTTTTATCATTATATCATTGCTTTGGGCCTGTGTAAACAGAATTAATTGTGTTCTGGAGGAAATGATGAGTAATAAGGAAACAGTGTTTTTTAATAATGCACCGAAGATTCTCGGGACAGGGGCGGTTGTCGGTAAGCGTGAGAGCGAAGGGCCACTTGCGGAGTATTTCGACGAGCTCATCCCCGACGGTCGGTATGGTGAAAGGACCTGGGAGCAGGCAGAGAGCAAATTTCACAACGCCGCGTTTGGATATGCGCTTGAAATGTCGCAGCTGAAATCTGCAGATATTGGATGCGTATTGTCGGGAGACTTGCTTAATCAATGCGTTGCGTCAAGCTTTGCGTGGCGCGATGCAAACCTTCCGTTTATCGGTCTCTATGGCGCGTGCTCGACTTTTGCCGAAGGCCTTGCGCTCGGCTCGGTGCTCGTGAATTCAGGTGCTTTTGATACAGCGGCGGTCAGTGTGTCATCACATTTCTGCACAGCGGAGCGGCAATACAGAAATCCACTTGCATATGGCGGTCAGCGGCCTCCGACGGCACAGAGAACGGTTACCGGGGCAGGGTGTGCAATAATCGGAAAAAACGGAAATGGAAAGCCGTTTGCGAAATGTGCAACATTCGGGAGCGTGGTGGATTCCGGTATTTCGGATGCAAACAATATGGGGGCGGCAATGGCGCCTGCGGCATATGAAACGCTTAAGAAGCATTTTGAAAATACGAACACAAAGCCTCAGGATTTTGATCTCATTGCAACAGGGGATCTCGGAGAGGTCGGAAGAAAAATCCTGATAGATCTGCTATCGCGTGACGGGATAAATCTCGGCGAGAGATATATCGACTGTGGCTGTGAAATGTTTGATATACACCGCCAGGATATGCACGCAGGTGCATCGGGGTGCGCCTGCCTTGCTACGGTATTTTCCGGGTATATTATGGAAGGGCTCATAAACGGGCGTTGGAAGCGCGTTCTGATTGCAGGGACGGGTTCACTGCAATCTCCGTTGACGGTGCAACAGAAGGAGACTATTCCCGGCATATGCCATGCGGTTGAAATAGGAGTGTGATTTTCATATGGAATATTTTTGGGCGTTTGTGATAGGTGGGGCATTGTGCGGAGCGGGACAGATTCTCATTGACAGAACAAAACTCACCCCGGCAAGAATTCTCACGGGATATGTTGTTGCAGGAGTTGTGCTCTCGGCGATAGGGCTCTATGAGCCGATTGCGTCTTTGGCAGGCTCGGGCGCGTCTGTGCCGCTGACCGGATTTGGACATCTGCTGGCAAAGGGAGTTGAAAAAGCGGTGGATGCTGAAGGTTTCAAAGGGATATTCAAGGGCGGAATAACATCCGCTGCTGCAGGAATAACCGGAGCACTGATGTTCGGGCTTTTGGTGTCACTTGTGTTTAAAAGTCACGAAAAATAGAAAACTTGTCCTTAAGATAAAAAAAGAGTTGACATTTAAAGGAAAATGTGGTATTCTATTATGGCACTGGAGAGAGTGCAAGTCGCGTGACACCTGCCGCTGTGGTGGAATCGGCAGACACAAAGGACTTAAAATCCTTCGATAGAAATATCGTACCGGTTCAAGTCCGGTCAGCGGCACCATATATATCGCGGAGTGGAGCAGCCTGGTAGCTCGTCGGGC
>JAFSIZ010000002.1 GCA_017439555.1 Oscillospiraceae bacterium
TCTCTTCGGGTCAACCGGTGCATTTCCATCAAAGGAAAACCTTATGCCCTTTACCTTATTCGCTCTTCCCGGAATAAGAATGTCTTCATATGCAAAATCAAATATGTATTCAAGGTAATTCGCAGCTTCCGGATCACTTCGGCGCGTTGCTTCCCAGAAACTGTCATTCTTGTCTTTGGCATCAGAGCCATCCGAAAAGTAAATTCCGTTTTCAAAATGGCCGTGGTCAATTCCGTTGCGGTTGATAAGGTTTTCGCCGACAACAGCGATTTCAAAGACTATATCCTCTTCTCCGTCCTTCTTTGCGGTCACCGCTGTTCTGCCAAGTGCTTCTGCCGTAACGACACCGTCAGCGGATACCGTTGCAACCTCGGGCTTTGATGATGAGTAAGTATAAGCGGAGCTTGCATTTTCTATTTTTACGCTCTCGCCCTTGTGAATAAACTCATAAGGAAAAGACGGATCGGGCTCTAAATTCGGCTTTTCTCCCGGAACAGAACCGCTTGAGTCTTTTACGCCAACTGCTATTGTTTTTGTCGCATCACCTATTCTTGCAGTAAGCGTTGTCCAGCCTGCGGAAACCGGGGTAATCTTTCCTGCCGCACTGACTGTTGCAACGTCTGTGCTTCCGATCTCATAAGATGCACCAAACGCCTTTAATACAGTATTGCTTTTCAATGAAGCAGTGACAGTCTTGGTTTCACCTTCCCCGAGAACGACCTGATCCTCTGAGAGGAAAAGCTCATCAGAAACCTTTGTAAGCTTAAAGCTGCGGACTCTTATATGTTCCGTTGAGTGCCCCGTAAACGCTATAACAAACTCTTCGCCTGCTTTGTTTGCGGTAATTACACTTGTCCCGATTGCGCGCTCCTCGCTTTTTCCAACCGTCGGATTGTTAAAATCAACACTATTATATGCAAGCATATTTGCCGAGGTAAGAGTCTGATTGGTTTTTGCTCTTATGTCAGCCTCAGTTGTATTTCCGGGAAATATACTGATAGTTGCTTTTGAAGCAAGACCTATTACTGCCTTGTCTTTTTCAAATATTGTCTGATACGAAAGCCTATAAATACCTGCTTCAGGAACGCGAAATTTAACTGCAACCCACGCGCCTGCAGCAGGCGGCGCAAAACGCATTCCTCCTGCCGGAAAGCCTGCGGTATTACGTCCGTCGTTGCTGGTGGCGTTTGACCATGCAGTATATGCATTCTCAGACATGCCGAGATATTTCCAGTTTCGCTGTCCTGCGCTGTAATTATCCGAGGAATAATCAGTATATCTCGGTAGGCCGATATAATTGATAATGCCGGTTATTGAAGCCGAACTACCGGATTTATCTGTGTATTGAATTATCTTCTCCGGGCTTTCAGTATAATCAGCTGCACTGAAGCTGTATGTATACTGAACTTCTGTGGCACTTGCGAAGAGCTGAACCGATGGCAGAAGTCCGACGGTCATGACAAGGCACAACAGAAGCGATATTATTCGTTTTCCACTTAATCTCATATACTACTCCTTTTTTACAGTTCATTTTTTGGTCATTCTGAGCATCGTAGAGGTGTGTCCCTTACCCTCGAACAGAAGGCTTTCGCACGATAATCTTCGGATTACCCGGAACGACAAAAGAGGGGGGAAAGAAAACCGTCCTCCTCCCCCCTGATGTTTGTTTGCTATTCTGCTATTGTTACACTTCCGTCGGTAACCGCGTTGTAAGTTCCGTCACCGTTATCAACTATTGCATACCCTGTGAACGTATCTCCGGCTACACCTGTCAAGGTAAACTGTGTTCCAGGCTTTGTCATAGCAATCTTGGTATTGTTCCAGATAATACCCTTTTCGACTGCCTTGTCGCCAAAGCCGATGAACTCTGCCATAACTGCCTTTTCGCTACCTGCCGTAAATGTGTCGATGATTATCTTCATCGTGTTGCCTTTGTATGTGAAATCATCCTGATATAGTGCAGTAACTGTGCAGGTCTCCCATGCCTGGAACTCGTATACCTTTTCCACACTTACGATTTCGGGCTTTCCGTTAATGCCGGTCTTTGTCCAACACTTAAAATTATCACCTGTTGCTTCGCAGGTTACGGAATCTCCGTAAGTAAGATTTGTTCCGCCGCCTCTTGTATTTTCACCGACTACGGTTACGTTAATGCCTGCTGTCGGAGTCTTGCTTGCATATCTTGCAACGTGGATCTTGTCAGTGTAGTCATCCCAACCTTCAGCCTCGCCGTAGCCTGCCATCGACGGAAGCGCCGGTGCTGTATCCGTTGCGATGCGCTGACCGTTTGCGTTGTACCATTCTTCCTTCTCCGGTACATCACCTTCGTATACTGCGATGAGAATATGATTTTTGTCGTTTGACTCAGGCATATAGTTTGTAATCTCGTTTGAGAAGGAGATAATCTTCTTTCCGAGAGTATTGCCCTTTGCCCAATAAAGGAATTTGTTACCATTCTTTTCTGCATCTGCAGTAAGGGTGAAGGTTCCGTTGCTGTTAGCTGATTTTATAACGCCACCATCTACAGTTACGCCTGTTACTGTCGGCGCATCGTAAGAAACATTCTTTTCTATTGTTGCATCAAATGCGTTGGAAAGTTCCTGATCCTGTTCAAAAACCTTTACCTTTGCAGTAAGTGTAGCGTTGCCGACCGTGGCTGTTACCGTCGCTTCACCGACTGATATTGCCTCGATAACACCTGCATCATCTACCTCAAGAACCTCCGGATTATTGCTCTCATATGAAACGAAGCTGTCTGTTACCTTTGCACCGCCGGTTTCAGCAGTGCGAACCTGAATTCTGCCGCGATTGTTGTTGCGAAGCTCTACGCTTATATTTTTCCCTATAGCATCGCCGCATTTAACTACCGGGTCAGCATTTTCAATATACGTAAGCTTATATCCGCGAAGGTCGATACTTGTAGTATTCGGAACCTGATATGCAAGAATCATTGAAGTTTCACCATCGCTATATACTGCCATTACAGGTGCGGTCTGCTTATCTATCGCTATATCATCACCGTCAGTTGCATAGGTAGAGCTGTTTTCTACCGTTGTCCCCACTAGATGAGCGCCATTGATATAGTTTTCTACATCCTTTTCTTCTTCGCCCTCAATAATCACGGTCTTCTTGGGACCTGTATAGAAGTTAATTCCTGCTGTATTTGTATTTGTATAAATAGTATAGAAGCCTTGCTTTGTCGGTGCTTCAAGCTCAAGCGCCGCGCGGATTTCCAGATCGGTCGTGTTCGTTATGTATGTACCGTTCAATCTCAAATTGTCGGCGTTAGCCTGGAATAAGCGCGGTTGACCTGCTTTATATTCTTCAAACACTAAATCGTTTATGTCGTAGTACTTCCAGCCATGTGTGCCGAATCCGCCGATTGACGTGGCATATACTTTGCTGTCAATAATGCTGGTGTCTAAAACTCCCGGTAAAGTATAGTCGACACCTACGGTTAAGGTGTTAACAACAACATTGTTTTGTTTTATGTCGCCTTTTTTCGCAAAATAGTAGGTTTTGTCTGCAAAATCAACAACTTCTATATCAAACTCGACGCTCTCTTCTCCGACAGCTGCAACGATGGTCTCAGTACCCTTTGCATGAGCCGTTACAACA
>JAFSIZ010000023.1 GCA_017439555.1 Oscillospiraceae bacterium
AGTTCACATATCCGAGTGATGTGTTAGGCGGCGGATATCTTAAGGTTTACAAGGACTATGAATGGGCAGAAGGTGAAACCACCGACACATTAACAGTTTTAGTTGATGGTACAAAAATGGATTCAGATTGCAAATTCCGTTGCACCGTAACGGATGCTACCGGCAGAAAACTTACAAGTAAAGAGGCTTATATAATCATAACAGCCGATGCAACTGTTGATTTCAAGCAAGGTGGAACATCCAAAGATCAAATGATAGTTATAATGCCATAACTATATAAATTTAAAGAAAAGAGGTAAACAAAATGAAAAAAATATTATCAGTCATACTTGCTGTCTGTATGCTTATGACCTTTGCATTTGCTGCATACGGTGAGCACGAACATCAGCTTATGAAAATGGCAAACCTCAATTGTCATTATGAGGAATGCACAATCTGCTATGAGCTTTTTAATGTAGGCGATCACACATTCAAAGACGGCAAATGCACCGTCTGCGGACATGATGAGTATGTCAACCCGTTTGCGGATGTACCGAAAACAGCGTGGTATCACGATGATATCGTTGCGGCGGCAAGCCTTAATCTCATAAACGGAAAGACGGCAGACAGGTTCGCTCCCGATGATAACCTTACATATGCGGAAGCTGCCAAGCTTGCGGCTTGTATGAATCAGCTTTCAACAGAGGGTAAGGTAACGCTTAAGAACGGAAATCCGTGGTATCAGACATATGTTGATTACTGCAAGGAGCACAAGATTATTTCAAAGGACTACAACTGGACACAGAAGGCAACACGCGCAGGCTATGTTGAGATTTTTGCAAACGCGCTGACGGATGAAGCACTCAAGGCAATAAATGATGTTCGTGATGCCGCTATTCCCGATGTTCCGGCAGACGCATCCTATGCTCCTGCGGTCTACAAGATGTATCGTGCAGGAATCATTCAGGGCGTTGACCTTGAATATAACTTCAAGCCCAACGCAAACATCAAGAGAGGTGAGGTTGCAACAATCCTTATCCGTATGATGAATGAGGAAGTAAGAGTTGAGTTCGATCTCGGCTCAATGAGCTCAGGTACGGTAATTTATGATGAAGAAACTCCTGCAGACGACGAGGACAAAAACGAAGAAGAAAACAACACTCCTGATGACACAGACGCAACAAATTCCGAAGAAGATGTAACAATTGAGGTTCTTCCGACAGTGGATTATACGCCCGGCAACGTCAGCAACGGAGTTTATGTTGTTTATCATGACCTCGAAATAGCAAAGCAGCCTGAAGGTGCAGAGCTTGATTCCTATGGCGTAAAGCACGAGCTTGAGGTTCAGGTTTTTGGTGGAAAAGGTCCTTATACATATGAGTGGTATTATTATACAGGACATAGAAATGAGAAAGCCAAGATTGAGAACGGCGATTATTCAAAGGATGCAGATACAGCGGCTCTTGTTCTTTCCGGTGAAAAGGAAAACGTTCTTTTGGGCAAAAAAATTTATTGCACAATAAAAGACAGTTTGGGAGCTTCCGTCACAACAAACAATGTTATTGTATACGGCCCGTTCTCAATGCCTGTTGACAGCTACTCAATCGTTACTGCGGCAAAGAAATATCAGGTTGTCGGAAGAGTTGCAGACGGCATTCTCAGAAAAGGCGAAAAGGTTTCCCTTATCAGAAATGACAAGGTTATCGCAATCGGTGTCGCAGAAGATTTGCAGATGTTCAACAAGTCGTTGGATGAAACCTGCAAGGGCGACAACGTTGGAATCATCTTTGATAAAACAGACGGTGCAGCGCCGGCAGTGGGCGATATCGTAGTAAAATATCAGCCGATGCACGTTGTTGACACAAGCGATATCGTAAACTGATTTTGGTGTTAATTTCAATTAACATAAATTATTTATAGGAGGAATTATTATGGCAAAACACACATGCGCAATCTGCGGAGCGGAAGTCGGACTGCTCTCCGAGCAAAAGCTTGCGGACGGCAATTATATCTGCCGCAAGGTATGCTCAAAGAAATGTCTGAAAATCTTCGACAAGGTTGAGGCAACACTTGACTCTGTAAACTCACACATCGCACAGGTAGAATTCGGCACAAAAGCCTGGGAGCAGATCTTCGTGCCTTTGACAAAAACAAAGGTCAAGGAAGAAAAGATGAAGCGCTTCGGAAAAAACGGAGAGCTCTATGTTTCTCCTTCTACAGGACTTGTAGCTATTACGGAAAACCGCTACAAAATTTTCATCTTTGGCAAAACCACACTCGCTTGTGTATATCGCCTTGCTGATCTCTATGGCTACGATTATGAATCCGAAGAAGTCAAGAACTCTGAGGGCAAGACAGAAACCAAGCATTTCTGCATACTGACATTCCACAACACACCCGGTATGTATCAGGTGCGTATGGAAATCAGAGCAGGAGAATTCGAAAGTATGGCGAAGTATTTCGACACACAGTTCGGCATTCAGAAAACACTCGGCAATATCAGGAACACCTTCAAGCAGCAGATGGATGCTGCCAAAGCAATCGCAGGAGCCATCGGCGCAATCAAGGACGGAACCATGGATGAGTCCAAGGCCGCAGAAACCGTTGAGACACTTGATGCCGCTCAGTATGGCGACAGAACCGAATGGATTGCAAAGGCAGATGCTGCGCTCGCAACCGTTCAGAAGTAAAATAAACATATAAATATTTTCAGGAGGAATAGAAAATGAAGAAATTATTAGCATTACTTATGGCAGTTATGATGATTCTTTCCCTTGCGGCATGCCAGCCGGCCGAAGAGCCCGAACCCGAGAACGTTCCGAGAGAACCCATTACTCCGGCACCTGCACCGGCATTAGTCGGCAACTACACACTCACAGCAGAATATCTCCCATTTGAAGCACCTGTCATCAACGATGTGTCGGGCGATCCCGATATGGACGTTTTAGGAAACAATGTTTATGTTTCAAACGGCGACACCGAGGTTAAGATTTACACCCTCGACGGCTCAGCTCTCACATATGTCAAAACTGTAACGGTCGATGACACAGGCGACAGCATAAGCGTTGACGGCAGCGGCAAAATTTACGCTGACGGCGGTGTTTTTGAAGCAACGATATACGACCCCGAAACAGGCGCAAAGGGCGAGGCTGTTGCAAGCGGCGATCTCACAGCTTCCAAGAATGCAGACTTTGCTCTCACATACTTTACCGGAAATGA
>JAFSIZ010000024.1 GCA_017439555.1 Oscillospiraceae bacterium
AAGATTATGCACTCCGGTCCTACGAGAAGCGCGGCATCTCCGTTTGCGGCGATTGCAACTCCTGCGCGCTCAAAGAGCGGCCAGAAGCCGCTGAAATAACGTGCGTTGGCATAGTCGGATTCGGTACTCGAAACAACCATTACATCAAGTCCGCGATCTGCAACCATTTTTGCGGCACGCTTGATTCTTTCCTGATACTCATAATCAGGGATACAAATTCTTGACATTTTTAATTTCCTCCTTGTTTTGTATAATCCAGTATACGTTTGATAAGCACTGCAACTTCCGCCCTTGTTGTATAATCCGTCGGTGCAACACGTCCGTTTTTACCCTTAATAAGTCCTGCGCTGATAAGAGCGGATACTGCTTCTTTTGCGTAAGATGCGACGATTGTGAAGTCAAGGTATCGCTCTTCCTCCACGTCCGTTTTCGGGAGGGCACGGAGCCCCTCCCCTACAGGATTGGTTGTCAACGTGCGATATACTATAACCATCATATCCTGGCGGGTGATGGTGTTGCGAGGCGCAAATTTGTTATCGCCAATGCCGTTGACAATTCCGGTATTTCGTGCTATTGAAAGCTCAGGTGCAAAGTAGTCGTTTACCGATACGTCTGCGAAATTTTCGGTGTCCGAGCTTTCAAGCTTGAACGCGCGGACGAGCAGGGACGCGAAATCAGCACGGGTAATGTTATTTGCCGGTGAATACGTGTCAGATGTTGTTCCTTTTATTATTCCATCGTCCGCGAGTGTGGTTATCGCGTCCGCTGCCCATGCGTGGTTACCAAGATCGGTGAATTGCGTTTTTTCCAGCTCAGCCGCCTCGCCTGCGCTCTGCACCTTTTCATCGGGGAGAAGGCTTTCATCGTCGTTGGTTTTGTCGGTATCAGCTGTATCCTCTGGCTCATTGGTCGGTGCGGCTCCGCCGCCACCGCCTCCTCCACCGCTGGCAGAACCAGCACCTTCACTTGATGCACCGGAATTTTCGGTTGACGGCTTACCCGTTGTTGAACCATATACAGTTATATCAAAGCTTGTGGTGTTTTCACGTCCTGAAGTATCACGTGCTGTTATAACAAAAGTATGCATACCCACCTGGCTTGCATCAGGCTTCCACGTCACTTTTCCGCTTACACTGTCGATTGATGCACCGCGAGGAAGATGTGTACCAACATATGTTATACTTTCCTCTGCGGGGCTCGTGGCGTTCACCGTGACGCTGATTGATGAACCTGCACTTGTTGTCAGGTTGTTAGCGACTTCATCCAACACAGGTGCGATATCTTCTGTCGCAGACAACGGGATGACAAATTTATCATTTTCCGCTATATTGTAGATATAACCAAGATTGAGATTTGACGGATCGCGGTATTCGTTTATCAGAGTTACATCGCCGATATCAAGAATTGCGTTTCTGCCATCCACCTCTGCTCTCTCTATTTTATATGCTCCGTTGCTCTTTCCGGAATTATCAACATAGATGTATCTTCCCGCAAGGGACATTGCATCAACCTCGTTGTTAAGCTCTACGGTAATGTAGTTTTCCGTCTTGAGTTCTTTTTCAAAGTCAACCACCTTGCCGGAAACTCTTGCAGTTGTCGCTATATCGCCGATGATATCTCCGTCATTTACATATGAATAAATGCTTGCACCGTTTTCATTTACTGAATAAACACCGACAAATCCGCGGAAGTCGAAACTTATATTCCCATCGGTGAGCGTATATGTAACGCTGTTATTTGTTGCGTAGATAACATAGTCCGTTCTTCCGTTCTTAAGCTTTACCTTTACTGCTTTTGCAGTATCATCGCCTGTTTCTGTTCCACCGGTTACAGCAAGCGCAACGCTGTCCATACTTTCGATATACTCACTGTCCTTATGCGGCTGGATAACCGAGGTGAAGAGAGTGTCAAGACTTTCATCACTCTTTCTGTGAACAAGCATATAATCAAGCTCAGGAATGTTCTTATTGTGGTGTATTTGGGGAGTTTCCGCCGTTGCAATACCCACACTTGACGGTTTCCAATCGTTAAGTGCTGTCCATTTAAGATTAAGTCCACTTGAATCTGCAACCTGCTTATTAAAGTCGGTCTGCTTAAAGTTTACCGAGAATTGTGTATTCTCAGGCGATTCGTCACGACGAACATTTCTGAGCCACGTATACCCGCGCGGATAAAGTGTTTCGTAAGTATAGCCCCCCTGCGTATTCGGATCTGTATTCGGATCTTTGCCGTACTCCGTGTTTTCACCTGCATATGTTCCGCCGTTCTGTGCTATCATATTCAGCCCTTCGGTTGTAACACCATTGAATGACTGTGTATGGAAGCTGTAGATATGCTCATTTCCACCGCGAACACGGAAGAAATCCACGGTATAATCAACCTC
This sequence comes from Oscillospiraceae bacterium, assembly GCA_017439555.1. Lineage (GTDB taxonomy): Bacteria > Bacillota > Clostridia > Oscillospirales > JAAYXM01 > SIG480. The sequence goes on from JAFSIZ010000024.1 coordinate 2,384, forward strand.
ATTTGATGCTTGCACCGACACAAGTGTTCTGCGGTAAATATCAGTTTGCTCATAAGACTGCGGTGCTTCAACATCAACCAGCTTTACACGCCCTGCGTCATCAAAGTGAAGCGGATTTCCTGCGCTTATATATTCCTGTTGCTTGCCGTCTACAACCACAGTGTTATGCGAAAGAGTATTTCTTACCCACTGCAGTCTGTTAGGATCAGCCTGAGTTGCACCCGGATATCCAAGGTCGGGAGTAAAGTTAAAGCCGTAAGCGTCAACCCCCATCTGCAGAATGTCATAATGCCCGTGTGATGTTTCGCTCATTCCGTACCACAGCCACGTATCACGTTCTAAGTTCTTTGCATTTGAGCCCTTTATCTTATCTCCGGCACGAAGCACAGCAAGACCGTAGCCCGCTAAATTTTCGCTTTCAAGCTTAATCTCTCCGTATTCCTCAACCAAGCCTTCAATCTCATCATCGATTGTTCCCATTCTCTTTTCAAATATATTCTTGAAAATTGAGGGGTTTGAGTGCGTTTGAATAAGCAGATGATACATCCGCGCAAGCACCGGATCTCCAAGCCGCAGATATCCCATAAGCGTAGCCGCTTTGTCGGTCAGATTCCCCGTACTTGCCGTGCTGTATTGGTCACCTACCTGTAGAGAATAATTTCCCGCCAACGTCATTTTGAAGGTTGAATAAAACATCTTGCGGAATTTGGGGTTGTTGTAAAGATTCAGCTCATTATCCCTATCATAGTTGTAAAAAAGCTCAACCGTATCCTGAATGTTTGTAAGCCATCCCTGGTTATAAGTTATGCTTACCTCGTTACCGAAACCATCGCGGTTTACATCCCGCAAAACGGTTGCAAGCATCTCACCTCCGGAATTTCCCGTGTAAATCGAGAATTTCTTACCGTATTTATACTCTACCTTTTGCGTTATCTCCGAAGGTGAGTTCAGCCACGCGAACATTTCCTCGGTATCCGGCATCGAATCGAGAGCAATTGCAGCAGACGCAACTGTCATGTGGTGTCCGCCGAAGTTTGAACGTATCTGCGCATTCTTAGCCGCCTTAAAAATCTCACGGCATATACCGTCATCGCAGTTTTTGCGTATCATTTCAGCCGAAAGCTTTTCGTTCTCCAAACCAAATTTCACGGCTTTTTCGGAAAGATATTCGATAACTTTCTGATGCCCCATCAGCGGCCAGAATGCGTCATACGCATTGGCAAAGCATATTCCCTGATTTCTGCCCCAGATTGAACCATCAATTTTTCCTTGATTTGAACCGCCGTGTGAATGCTGAAATTCTATATACGGTTCCCATTCATATGATGGATAAACATCTGCAATTCTGTCGGTCAGTATCGCGCCGGGAATTCCGTACTTTTCATCGCCTGTGTAGAGATATGCATCACGCAATGCATTAATGGCAGTGGGTATATAGTTGACAGGGCTGCCATATGACCAGATGGAGAAGTTATAAAACGCAATAAATGCCTTTCTTATCGGAATTCTGGTACCCGTTTTTTCACCGGTGGCATATCCCCAACCGTCATCTACACCCCAACGACCTATTTCATTTTCCGGAACTCCGAGTTCTTTGCCAACATCTCCATACATATCGTTATAGAGATATCCGCCCTCTATTCCATAGCCATAAAACTCATACCATTCAGGCGAATTTTCTTCCGTTGGTGCAAGACATGTACATTCTGCTCCGTCCTTGTGATAAAGCATTTCATGGTGAAGCTGACGTGCGCGGGCAAGCTCAAATACTCCGTGCTCATCTTTTCCGAGTTCATAGAAGCTTTCAAAATCATTTGACGGGAAAAGGCGCTTACAATCCGGGCACTGAATCTTCCACGGACGTGAAATCGGGTCAACTTCCCATGCATATGAACCGTACTTATCACGTATATCTATACCGCAATAGATACAGTTGTATGCATTCGGATCATCCAACAGTGCTGCCGTCATCGACCTCGGAAGATTATCCGGTTCAATCATATCATAGATATAATCTATCTTATCCAGATATTTATCCGCCTTTGCCGTTGCGCTTTTTACAAGTGTTTTTGCCCAATCATAATTCTTTGCGTTGTAAAGCGCAGCCTCGCGCATTTCATCGGTGTAAATAGTTGTGCGGCTCTTCTGCGTGCCTACCTTTATATCAAAGGTGAGCTCGTTTGTATCTCTCGTCTCTCCACGGAAGGATACGGTTGCTTTTACGCTTGCTTCACCTTCAGCATTTGCAGAAAGAATCCCGTTCTCCGCAGAAAGGATATCCGGCTGTCCCGTAAAAGAGAACTGTGCATTCTCAAAAGGAACAAGAAGCGTATTTCCGCTGTTCATATGCGCAAGAAGTGTTATCTTTGTCTTGCTTCCTACATAAAGCCCGTCAGAGAATGTTGTAAGCTCTGCGCTCTTCATCCCGCTGTTATCCGTTACGCTTACCGTAAATGTCGCCTTTGACATATCTGTACCGTATCTTACGGTTGCTGTTATATTTGCTACACCTTCATACACACCGGTAATAAGTCCCGTCTCCGAAACGCTCGCGATATGTGGCTGTTCGGAGGCATATTCCACTGAAATTTCATCGCCCGGAATTTCTGTTCCGTCAAGAAGATATGCCCGTACAGATGTCTGAAGATTCTTCCCGACATCAACACCGTTATTTTCGGCAACGAGCTCCACGCGTTTCATTCCCGCTACGCCATCGAGAGTGAGTGATCTGATTGTTGTATATGATTTCGTCTTAGCCTTGAATATAACCGCATATTCGCCGGCGGCAGGAATATTCACTTCACCTATCCATGAATCCGCAAGCGTAAGGTCGGAAACAGTCGGGTCAAGCGTATTTATTGTTCCTACATAATAATCTGCCGTAAGATATTCTCCGGCATTTTCCGGCGAAACATCTGCCGGAATTATATACACATCGGAAGGACCTTCGCTATTGAAATACTTTATATACTCCATATGTACGGCATATCTTCCGCGCTCAGGAATCATAATTCTGAAGCCGGTCCAGCCGCCCGCATTTCTATACATACGCATTCTTCCGCTCGGTGCAGCTTCTTGTGCATAGCAGTAAGCGGCATTGTATTTATTCTCTGTTGTTCCGTACCATGCATAGTTATTGTCGGTGTGTTCATACTTTATGTTTCGGACATCATTGGCTTTCGGCTCAGTTTGTCCTTCATCAATAATCGTCTGGACGAAATCCGAGCTTTTCTTGTTGAACATATATTTTCTTGCCGCGTTGCTGTACGGAAGCGTTTCCTCTCCGGTAAGCGTTTTAACTGTTTCTGCTGTGTATGTTTTTCCGTCATAAACTATAGAGGCAGTAACCTTAACATCACCTGCACCGAGACCTGTGAACTTTCCTGTTTCATTATTGATTTTGAGAAGTGTTTCATCCGACGAGGTATATGTAATCGCCGCATTTGATCCGTCAACGATATTACCGTCGGACAAATAAAGTGATACACTCGGCTTTAATGTCGCTGAGATTTTAAAATCGACATAGCTGACAGCACGAGCATCTCCGCCGTTGAAAATAAGGTTTGCAGGGCGAACCGTTCCGCCGCCTTCCTTGGTGCATACCCACACAACGATTAGATCACCCGCAGCTTCGGCGTTGTAACCGAGCTTGTATTCGCATAACGTTTTATCCGCAACGCCGTTTGCCGTATCTAAAAAGTCAAGACCTTTAATAATCGGTTCGGCATCTTGTACAGCTTCCGCTATATCTTCCTTTTTTGTGTCTCCCGGAAGAAGATACATATCCGCAACCGTACCCCCGGTACGCGCAAGATAAGATAATGTTACATCATAAAAGCCCTTTGCAGGAAGGTTTATTTTATATGCACCGTACTCACCTTTGTTTAGGAACATATTTGCCACACTTGAATTCCAGTTCGGAGCAGAAGTTTCATTCCATGTGCCGTTATAATCATACCACTCAACCCTTCCGCCGGTGCTCTGATAATCAAGTTCCTCGGGCGTTACAAAGGTTCCGCCCGCATAGCCGCCGTTTTCAACACGTGTGGGAAATGTTGCATAGAATCCGGAATACTCAAGATTGCTTACCTTTATCTCATTCTCTGCAATAATGAGGTCTCCGCTTTTTGTGTATACCTTTGCAGTTCCCTCGCCCGCGGCAGTGACGGTGTTGCCGGAAACTGTTGCTACATTTGTATCCGAGCTTTCATATGTAAGCGATGTAATATCATCTGCACTTCCTGCACTTAAATCACTCATTGTAACAGACGTTGTTGTTATCGTTGTACTCTCTCCGCTTGCGAGATTGAGCGTTGCTTTTGCAAGCGAGGACTCTGCATTTATCGGAGCTTTGCCATCTCCCTTTCCATCTAAAATGAGGTTTGCAGGACGGAGGGAACCTGCTTCTTTTGCTTTCCAGACGACTATGTATTCGCCCGCTTTATCGGCAGTCCACATAAAAGCTTCAGCTTCATGGAATGTGGTAGTTGTTTCATCTTGGCTCGTTCCAAAGTCTACCGTCACTTTCGGCATTGCTGAAGAAAGCGCCGTTTCTATGCCATCCTTAGCACTTATCGGGAGAATATACATTTCTCCCTCTGCTCCGCCGTTTCTCGTTCTGTATTGAACAGTTACGTCATATTTTCCTGCTTTCGGAACGCGGATTTTGTATGCACCGTACTGCCCTGCCGCTCCCGCAGTAAGAGAAAGAACGCCTTTGTTCCAGCCCGCAGCCTTTGTCGTTTGTGAAAGCCACTCCACACGCCCCGAGCTATTTCCGTATGTTATTTCATCAGCCGGATTTCCGCTTCCCGGATAATTGTTTGTCGTCTGCTTTGTGCCGGCTAAAGCTGTCGGATATTCTATCTTTATTCCTGCGTACGCAACCTCGTCTGCTGCAAAAACAACTGTTGCCGGTATGAACGATACCATCATCGACAAAGTTATTAATATTGATATAAATCTTTTCATGTGTTTTCTCCTTCCCGAAAAAACTACGTTCAAGGATTATATGCGGGACACAGGAAAACTCCGGTGTCCCGTTCTGAAATTCATTTTATTCTGCTGTTGTCGTCACTGCCGCTGTATAGATAACATAAAGCTTGTTATCAGTTCCCTTATAGATAAGATATCCGCGTGCATAAGCCGAGCTTCCCTTCGCATTCGGCTTTGCGCAGAACTGACCGTGACCATCATTATCTCCGTCATCATCACCGTTTCTCTGTGATGTTGCCTTTGAGCCGTCGGTGGAGCCGATGTTTATGTCCGTATCACTTCCGAAAAGGATGCCGGCTTCAACTATCTCTGATGCATTACCCTTGTCGTATTCTATCATATATGCACCGTCAACAGGCGTGGAATCAAGAACAACGAGGGGTTTCTCTTCGACTTCACCTTCGCATGCAGTAATCGTAGTCTCACCGTCCCACTGATAGAAGGTGTAATCCTTACCGTAGGCAACCGTTACACCATCGCGAGTCCAGTAGGTTGCGCTTTCATTTGTATCGGATATCGGGGTGCCGAAAGAACCATAATTGTATCTTGCCACGGCTCTAGTAATGCCTTCTGCGACGTCATCACCTTCAAGAAGCTGCTTAGTTGCATTAAGCCACCAACCGGAAAACTCTCCGCCGACAAGACCGTATTTATCTGTTGCCGGGAACACAGCTTTTCCATTTGTTGCCATTACTGTGTCAACATACGCGCCGTTTTCATCCCAGTATTCAACGGAATGAGTTGCGTTTGCTTCTTGAGTTGAGTAAATAGGAGTAAGGTATGTCGGTGACATAATATTGAATTTGTATTCTGGATCTCCCGATACCCATACACCGCTGTCTGCCGTTCCGCGCACCCAGCCTGCAAAGTTGGTTGTGTCTGCGACCTTGACTGTTACGCTGTCACCTGCGAAAAAGGATTCTGAATCAACGCCGTTTTTTGCAAGAGATTTAAATTCTGTATCATCTGTTTTCTTATACTGAATATCTGCACCCGCACCTAAGGTGACGTTTCCTGTAAGCTCAACAGGGGCAGACTCATCCTCTACCGGAGTGAGACGAACGCCGGAAAGATAGAGACTCTGTTCAGATGTTGACGGAAATTTCCCTGCATCACTTCCTGATATCGCCGTTAAACCCGAATCGGTGACTTCATATTTTGTCCAATCAATCGCTCCATCTGTTGTGTTACTGTTAAGATGCGCAGATGTACTATCGAAATAAAGCACCAATGTATACTGTGTATCTGCAGTGAGAGTCGCTGTAGGCACAGCCCCGGAAGCCGATCCGTCTGTACCAAGAGTCATTGCTGCAAACTCATCGGCTGCTGAAAGCTCCGAGAATTTGAAATAACCCACATGCGTCTTGGAACCCGTAATTTTTCCAAAAGTCGTATTATCTGTTATTTCGCTCTCGACAATATATACTGCCGGAGCTGCAGCTATAGCGCTGTTTGTCATACCATCAGCATTCGTTTTAAACTCAAACGTATAGTCAGCTGTTTTGCTTACCGTAAACGGGATTGCAAGAAGCGGACCATTATCAGTTTTTACATTGTAGCGACGCACCTCTATTTCGGTAAGAGCTATAACTCCACCTTTCTGTGTAAGTTTACATGATGTTGATGTTGCCGGGTTTCTATATGCCGTTACATCGCTCAGGTCTATTTCGACCGTCTCTGCTGCAAATACCACCGGGATCATACTGAGTACCATTACTGCCGCAAGAACAATTGATAATAATCTTTTCATTTTGCATTCTCCTAACATTAATTTTGCCGACCGCCTCACATAATATTTCCGTCAAGGCGGGCGCGTTTGCCTGAACATGTGTCAAGCATCATCGGAACTTTTGTGTTGTCGATGATATTGTGGTGAATACTCCACGGTAATGCGCTTGGTGAATATATATAAAACCCATCGCCCGGCTGTAGATTTGCCGGTGCTTCGAGCCTGAAAACAAACGTTTCCGGGTCAAAATCCGCAATTGTGCTTTCGGGTTTTTCGTCTATCCAAGTAAGTTTCCACCCTCGATATCTGTGCGAAGTGCGGCGCAAAAGCATTGGTTTTACACCGATATCCGGGATTGCGGGATCAAAGTGCGTGAACTGCGTATCACTTATCACGTTGCCTACAGCGCCGCGTACCTTCTCTGCCACTATACCACATCCGCAACCGGCAAGTGAATTATCGTGAACAATGAGGCGTGTAACGTCATCCGTTATCCGGAGTCCGGTAAGGTTTTCATCCCTCTCGCCGCGGACATATATCTGATTGTCCGACACAGTAACATAATCGGATGAAATACTTACCGCACAGCGCTGTCTGCTTTTTTCTTCAACGGCTGTCATATCAAAGCTGTTTGCGGTTATGATAACGTTTTCAGGCGGAGTGTCCGAGCTTTGCGTTTCTCCCATAACGCGCACTGCATTTGAATTGAAGTTCACAAACACGTTATTGCTTACCGTCACCTGAGAGGCGTATGAGCCTACAACTATCATCGCCGTGCCGTAGGTGATTCCGCTCTCAAAGTAGTTGTTTGTTATGATATGCTGACCGCTGCCTAGAATATCGAAGTTCGGATTCCTTGTTCGTATATTCCCTATAGCAACCGGGCCACAGTTTCGCATATAGCATCCGGTTATCTTTACAAACCTCGATGCACCTTCCCACGCATTTCCGCCTATGTCGCGTATGCGGCAATCTATAAGCGATGCACCTTCCGAAAAATCATTGTCATTGAATGCGTTTCTTGCCGAGTCCTCAACACTGCAACGAAGATATGTAACGCATGTGTTATATTGTTGAGGCTCATGATTTCCGTCTCTACCGTTGCCTTGTGCATAAAAACACTCGGCAGACATACGTCTCGCGTGGCAGTTTTCAACAAGTACACGCCGCGTACTGTGGATGCAGGTGGCGTTTGATTTCACAAAGTAAAAGCCCCAAACCGAGCTGCCCGCACACTCTGTAAGCCAACGTGAAATATCGCGGTCATCATAGCCAAAGCAGCCTTCCATACGGAGGTTTCTCAGCGTTACCTCTTCTCCGCCTTCGAAAATAAAGCAGCTTCCCTCTGCTGTTTCGGTACCACAATGTCCAAGGCTGTTGTCGATAATTGTTTTTTCACCGCTCTCGCCCTCAAAAGTGAAGCTTTTAGCATTTTCAATGTGCAACGAGCGCGTAATGCGATATCTTCCATTGGGAAGGAATACGCCTTTGTGCTGAGAAATTGCGGTGTCAATCGCACTCTGAATTGCCGATGAATCCGAATGTACCATACGGCAAAGTGCTTTTTTATTCGCTTTCCGTGATAAGGTAATCCGGTTATCCTCAACCTTTTCTATCGTTGCAATCATTCTGTCCGAGCAGACGAACACAGCTGTGCAACCGTATGTCCGTTCCTCAAACTCGTCGATTTTTACCTCAACCCCGCCATGAAGCGTTACCCATCCTTCAGTAATCGGAACATCTTCATGCCAGCTTCTTCCAAAATCATCCGACCATCGGAATACATCATGTCTTCCGGGATGAATATCAATGAAGTAAACTGCGCGAGAGCCGCCCTCACCGGTCCATCCGCGAAGCTTAATACGTCCGTCAACCGGTTGATTGTGAATCCACGGACGCGGGTTTACGGGAGATGTATCCCTTCGAGTAAACAGCACCTCACACTCCGTATGGATATTGCACCCGAAAACAACAACCTCATTGCCTACCTTAAAATCTCCGCTGTTTTCAACTGTAAATATATCAGAGCCTACACTTGACTGCACCGTTGTTTCAAATCGTGAGCCAAGTGCACCGAAATCGCGTGCGTTTAAAAAGTTGATACCACTGTGCATTTTCACATCACCGCCTTCTTTTTGAACTTTGGAGATGCTTTATTATCCGTTTATTCCAAGCCCTCTCAAATCGGCAAGCACACCGGCTTTTTCGGCATCATAGAGCTTCCATATAACGCGAAGCCCCTGCAATGCGGAATACGCATCTGTCTCCGGCTTCTTTTTGTTTACAATACAATCAATAAAGTGGGACATCTCGTGCTGAGTTTCTTTGTTTGCCTCATTTTCGCGTTTCCATACAACTCTGTATTTCTGAGCATCGGCATCCGTTTGACCGGGAATATGCTCCTTTGTGTTGTCGTATACTCTTACCTCGCCGGAGTTAAACTCAAACTCAAGCATACCCTTTTCGGTCATAATCTGGAAATCATTTCCCATTCGCGTTCCGCGAGCGCCCCAGGTCGCACCGTGGTAACCGATCGCTCCGTTTTCAAACTTCAGCGTAACCGCACTTGTTCCCTCGTTGAGCATCCACGGTGTTCCGATATTCGTGCCGAAATGCGCACCAGAAACAGGATTTCCGCAGAACCACATAAGCAAGTCTATGTAATGGCATCCGTGGGAGAAAAGCTGTCCTCCGCCGAGGCAGGAAGTTCCGAACCAGCTAAGCTCATCAAACTGAGTAAGCTGTTCTGTCCATATGGACATCTGCATTATTCTTCCGTATTTTCCGCTGTCCACCATTTCTTTGAGCTTAACTATGCCTTGCCAGTACCGAACAGGGTACGCACACATAAGTGTTACATCGCACTCCTCGCAAACAGAAATGAGGCGAAGGCACTCCTCTTCCGTATTACAAAGCGGCTTTTCCATGAGGATATGCTTTTTATTTCTTGCAAAAAATATTCCACACGGATAGTGAAGATGATGCGGAAGCGCAACTAAAACGGCATCAACATAATCAACCATCGTTGTATAATCCGTTGTGACGTACGGGCTACAAAGAACGGTTGCGACATCCTCGGCACGCTCTTTTGCAATATCGCATACCGCTGTAATTTCTACATTATCCAGAAGCTGTATGCCCTCGGCATGACGCTTCATCATTCCTCCGCATCCGATAAGCCCCAATCTGATTTTTTCCATTTTTTCCATCCTTTTTTGTTTATTACTTGACTTTATCCGTCTTCGTGTAATATTATATAATAAAATCATTAAAATATCTTTAGAGTATTTCGCATTTGTTTTGCACTATTTCACCCGAAATCGGAGGGGATTAAAATGGAAAGGTTTGCAAATATAAAAATCCCGGACTTTATAACGATAAATAATCTGCATTCGGTTTTCTCGCAAAAATACAGTGATATCATTCCGCCCGACAGCAATTACAACGGAGAAGCACACGATTTCTGGGAGTTTTTCTGTTTGGAACAAGGTGAAATAAACCTTCTTATCGATGGAGAATTGTATCATCTGTATCCCGGACAGTTTATTATGTATGCACCCTATTCATTCCACAGTTTTACAACCGAAAAGGATGCATTTATAAGTGTGGTAACGTTTTCAACTTTTTCTAACCTCCCCCGCAAATTCGTCAATAATATTCTCAATCTGACCGAAAACCAAAAGACCAAACTTCGTGAAATAACCACAATAGGCGAACAGATTCTTGAACTTCCGCCTTCTGAAATGAATTGCAAAGGGATGGTTCTCCAAAGTAATGTTCCGGAATACAAAACTCAAAAACTCGCAAACCTCGTTGAGCTTTTTCTCATTGACCTCTACGAACATAATTCACCGTTAGACAAACTATCTCTTAACGACACCAAAAAATACCCCAATGAGCAGTTTGCAATGCTCACTGCTTTTTTGTCCAACAATCTGCACAGACCTCTGTCCACAGAGGAAATCAGCGCAGAGCTCTCTATTGGTGTATCAAAACTCGGAAAGCTGTGCAAATCGCAGTGCGGTTGCGGACCGATAGATTATTTCATTTCTCTTAAGATAGGTGCCGCAAAACGCATGATAAGCGAAAAACGGCTGAATCTTACGCAGATATCCGAAAATCTCGGCTTTTCATCTGTCCACTATTTTTCAAGATTGTTTAAAGCAAAGACCGGTATAACGCCTTCCGATTATGCCAAAAGTGTGAATGGATAATCTTATGCAATAAACATTTCCCGAAACAAGAATCCTATAGCTTGCTAATGTCATTTCCTTTAGAGTAGACACTTGAAAAAATCTCAGCACTGGACAACATCGTCCGCGCAAGAATTATAAAGTAAGTATTCATAACATAATCGAGTAGGAGGCTAACCATTAGTTGATTAGCCGACCTCTCACACCACCGTGCGTACCGTTCGGTACACGGCGGTTCAATCATATTGAGTGCAAAGACTTGTATGCCTCGGATATGTCATAATATCCACGGCGTGCAAG
>JAFSIZ010000025.1 GCA_017439555.1 Oscillospiraceae bacterium
AATTTTTATTTGTTGTATATAAGCTGCGGAAAGTCTTTAGTAACATCAATTTCTGCTCCGGAATAGTTGTTTATGTATATCTCCGTCTTTTTATCGAGAGATACGCTGTGCGGGCCATCGGAAACGGTTATTTTAAGCAGTCCGTACGCGTCCGTTTTACCGCTTTTTTGCTCGCCGTCAAGATAGTATGTGAGTTTCGTATCAGTCGTTAAGTCACCATTTGCGTCCATTACAAAGATATTGGCTGTATAATTCTTTGCGGTATAGCTGCCGGTGGTGCGTATTCTGTTCTGAGTAATCGGATATTGAAGCGGTGTTTCGCTGTTATACTCTCCCAGTGACGCGGTTAACATTTCGGCGAGACCTCCGCACTGTCCCATCTCATCAATGTTTGTAAGCATTTCAAAACCGTCGCCGCCGCCTATTATATAATCGTTTGAAACAAGGATGATTTCGGTGGTAGTGTCGTTTCTGTCAAGAGCGTTTTTAAAACCGTCAAGGGATACTTCTTTAATCTTACTGCCGGCTGCTGCATTGGGATCGTATTCAAAGCTCATACCACCTATCTGCAGAAAGCTACCGCTTGTGTTTACCTTCAGTGTGCCGGTTTCCTTATCTTGCGCCTCTACAGAGTTTACTGACGCTTCCAGCATATCATATATGATTTTGGGATTAACCGGCTTATACTTTATCGAATTAGAGAACGGCAATACATTTATTACATCTCGCCAGGTTACCTCACCCATAGGCACGCTTGCACGCATACCACCGCCATTTTCTACGGCAACAACAGGCGTGTATTTATGACTTTCTCCAAGGTTTTCTCTTGCCTCTTCAATCATCTTGTCACAAATATAATCGCCAAGATTTGTTTCGTGGACTCTACCCTCCGATATTCCGTTTATCTTACCACCCCAAAGCGTTGTGCCGGAATAAGATACCACGTTATCAAGAAGGTTATTTTGCTCAGAAAGAGTGGCCTGTATCATATCCGCTGTTTTGCTGTCTGATGGTATATTTTCAAAGAAGTCTTTGCCTAACAAGACGGGCTTAATCTCTATTTCGCCATCGTCTGTAAAATCAATGCTCAGACTGCCGACAAATTCTCCGTCCGAGCCGGCGTGAACTATTGCTATTCCGCTTTCCGTAAAGTAGTCGCTGTTTTTTCCGTGACCGTCAATAATAAGGTCAAGTCCGCTGTTTTGCATCGCTTTTGCAAGGTCAGAGCTTGTCGTGGTGGTGTTTTTTCCTGTACCAATATGTGCAAGAGCGACAATAATATCAGCCCCCTCACTCTTAAGATACTCAACCTGCTTCTTTGCAGTTTCGATTTCATCCTGAAATTCTACATCCTTAAGGCCTTCGGGGTTTGTTTCAGACTTTGTATCCTTTGTGGTCACACCGAATACACCAACCTTGTGTCCGTTTACCTCATAGATTTTGTTTGCGGGTATTGTTATGTTTCTGTTGTCGGTTCTTTCCGGAAAAACAACATTTGCCGCCATAACCGGAAAAGACGCAAGCGAGACATTTGTGAGGAGTGTTTCAAAGCCATAGTCGAATTCGTGGTTGCCGAGTACCATTCCGTCATAACCGGCGGTGTTCATTGTGAATATAACATCCTCTCCGCGTGTCAGCGCCGCGTACGAAACACCTTGCGTTGAGTCACCGGCATCAAACAGAAGTGAATTAGGCATAAGCTTTTTTAAAGAAGCAATTTTATCCATACCGATAACAGTATCGCTGCCTACAATATACCCGCGCAGATC
>JAFSIZ010000026.1 GCA_017439555.1 Oscillospiraceae bacterium
AATTGTAGGCAAATGACGCTTTGCGTCTTAAAAATTATATATAACCCGCGCAAAGGCATATGCCTTTGGTATTCCGGTTCGGAATACCAAAATCTTTAAATGAAATGAGGAGGACAAACAAAATGAAAAAATTCTTGGCAATCATTCTCGCAATTACGATGCTTATCAGCATCATGCCCGCAGCTTTTGCGGCAGTGGATGAAGAAACGGGTGCAATAACCTATGAATTCACCCCTGCGTCACACGGGGGAATCAACGGTTGGGTAGAAAGAAGAGGAAGTTACACTCAGGCGTTTTTGACCTACCCGGGAGAGCCTACAGACGCGGGGTGTAACTGGGCATATCTCGGCACAACAACATACAGCCACAATTCAGACGGATATCATTCATATATAAGCGGAGACAATGGTTTGTTTACGCAAATGACGGTTCCTGCCGACGGCTGGCTTGCAGTGAAGATATATGTGCCGGAAGACGGCGTTTATGAGATATCGGGAACGGCATATTTAAGCGCTACCAGTTGCACAAAACAGGAAATGTATATTTTGCCGGCAGAGGCAAAATTTGATTACACAAACGAAGCTACATACGGTTCTGTAGAATACAACTCGACTACAGAGTTGTATGAAAGAAAAAATGCACCAAGCTTTACACAGCTTCAGATCCCCAACAGTGCATATGTGGGCTGGTCTAATCTTTATGACAAGTCAGAAACAGCAATGCCGTTGGATAGCTCAAACTATAAGCGCATGAAGCTTAGCGAGGGTGATTATATTGTAATTCTCCGCAATGCGACCGAGGCTACTGATAAACGCCTTGCTTTAGCTACGCTTACGCTCACTCCGAGCGATGAGCCGTATTATGCAGAGCAGACATACACATTTAATACAAGCGTGCTTACCAACGGAGTGTCGGGATTAGTCTATGATTACGATACAACTAACAAAAAAGCAACATCGAAAATTTCGGATTTTGCGTGTGTTGACTCTGTCAGCGCGGCATGGTGCATTACAACGCTTGGTGGCACACACGCATCTTATAAAAACAGACAAAACAGCACTATTAATAGCTCAAATTTGGTGATTCACAACAACTGGGCGCATATTAACGGAAGCGGAGCCGACGCGAGATTTGTAATGAAAATTGATGTTGATGAATCAGGAAAATATGATATAAGCACAGCTCTTACGGAAAGTGCCTACGGAAGCCGTGCGGATGTATATATAATTCCTGTAACGTCGGAGCTTACGGAAATTGACGCCGCGACGATTAAAAACAGCGAGAGAATAGGCAGCATCTGCAACTATACGGGGCTGAAGGATGAGTATGTCGGAAAAGCTTCCCTGACTGCCGGAGAGAATTATCTTGTTTTCGTTCCGTGCGGAGAGCATCCGGGTGCAAATGTAAGAAATGCGTCACAGCAGTTGAATATTTCAAGCCTCACAATTAAAGAAGCATCAGCAGAAGAGTCTGTGGATACATATTCCAAAACTGCACAGTTTGCGTTTGGAACGACAGAAGGCGGCAGTGTTACTGCAAGCGATGCAGATGGTGGAATTACGGGAACAAAGTCTGTTGCGCTTGGTACATCCATAACGCTTACCGCAACGCCTGATGAGGGGTATGATTTTGTATGCTGGGTTCGCGGTGCAGACAAAGACGACACATCAAAATACCTCAGTAAAGAAAGCCCATACACTTACAAGGTATATACAAACACATATGTCACAGCGGTGTTTGAACCCGAAGCTGCCGGTGACGTTGAGGAGAAGATTTGCTTCTGGAATGAAAACGGTGTAAAAATAGATGAGAAGACGGTTTCAGACTATCAAGAAGGCGGTATAGAAGAGCCTTCTCTTACCGGATATACCTTCGCCGGGTGGTATGTGGATGAGGAAACAACTCTCGCTTCTGCCATTGAAGCAGGGGAGCTTCCTGCAATAACAAACGCTGTAGCAAAGTACACACCGAACGCAGCAGCCGACAATACCGCCGGTTGGGGACATGCATGGCTCAATGTAAACGGAGATTATTCGAAATATAGCAGTTCGATGTGTGCGATTCCGTTTAACGAGCCGATTGTCTGCACAGACAACGGCGGAACAGTAACTCATTGGCTGCGCGACGGTCATATTGTTTCGTATGATGCGGAGTACACACATTATATGTGGGATACAACGAATATTTACTCATCATATTACGATATTGAGAAAAAGCCCGTTGTGGTTTTAGATACAGCAACGGTAGACGGTGCGCGAATGATAGAATATGCCGCACCGACAGGCTATGAGATAGTAGAGGTAGGCATACTGTTTGGTGCAAGCGGAAGCGCACCGACAGTTTCCTCAGCGCACGATAAGGCAGTTTCGCAAAGAGGTGTAAGCCACGGACAGTTCACTGCACAGCCGTCAGATGAGCAATACAGTGCTGCACGCGGATATATGATTTATAAGCATGGTGGAAATGCGTATGTAATTTATTCTGAATAGAGTTCAGATTTAAATCTGTAAAATAAGGCTCCCCCCAAGGAGCCTTATTTAAACCCAAAACAAAATAAAAGGAAGAAAATTATGAATAAGACTATAATGCATATCAACTATGGGGAGCTTGAAGGCCATGTTTACGGCAAAAAATCCGTTGACGACATTTGCAGAATGGCGAAGGAGATAGGCTTTGACGGAATTGAATTCCGCGGAGTTCCCCCAAGAGAGCTGAAGCACCTCTCATTCCGTGAATATGCAGAACAGATAGCAGCCGGAAAGAAGAAATACGGACTAACAGATATGATTTTAAGCATAGGTATTGCAGATTGCACAAGCGCGGACCGAGATGTTCGTGAAAAAGCAATAGCTGAGGCGATAGAGCATACAAAAATCGCAAGCGAGGTCTGCGGAACAACTCATTGTAACACGGCTGCATCGTTCATCACATCAAAAATTCCGACAGCACCGAAAATGCAGTTTGAGTTTCACGGAAGTGCAGTAGCTACCGAGGAGGAATGGAAGCTCACGGTGGATGCATATCAAAGGCTTGGAGCAGAGGCGGAAAAGCTTGGCGTAAAATTCGGATTTGAAACGCATATGAACTATATCCACGACCTGCCGCATCAGGTTATGAAGCTTGTAAATCTTATCGACAGCC
>JAFSIZ010000027.1 GCA_017439555.1 Oscillospiraceae bacterium
AGACCAAATGCCGCATTCAGGTCATACTTCACCGTTACGCCGGACTTATCTGTAGCTAATACTCCCGTCGGAACAAGCGACAGTACTAAGCACAGGGCAAGCACCATAGATATAATTCGTTTTTTCATACCGTTACCTCCTCTTTTATTCTACTTTCCTTCATAATCCTTTTTCGCCCACGCGGTAAGGTGAACGCCGTCTAAAAGCCTGTATTTATAGCGCTCGTTTGTCGGGCACCACGGTGCCATCAGAAAGCCTTTAAGCTTATCCTCCGATATCACTCGCTCACACCACGGAACAAGCTGCTCCATATTCACGTGAGTCTGCCAGTTTGAACCGCAAGGAATCTGATCATACCCTGCTTTTTCAAGCTCCTCAAAGTTGTCGAGATGAATCTTTTCCCAATCCTCAAGCGGCGGATCGGGAATCTCCTGTATTGCCGAGGCTGTTCTTGCATAGAACCAACTGCTTATCATAACGTCCTTCGGGAGTTCTTTGAGAATCTCTTCCATACTCTTACGATAGATTGACCATATCCACGGTCTTGCGCCGTTTTCTCTTACGCAATCGCAAAGGAATTTAAGGTCGTTCCACCACAGCTTGCCGCCGCGCATAACTGCATATTCATAGGTTTTCTGATGCCCTGCCGTTTCCTCATCCCATCCGAGATGGAAATACTCCGGCTTATCAAATATCTCACATACCTCGTTTATAAGGTCACGGCACACCTCATAATACTTCGGTGTGGAAACCATTCTTGAATATATGCCAAGCCATATATCGTGTGCTGTTGAGAAATTGAGCTTCGGAACGGGAACAATTCCTTTCGTTCTGATATATGTAAGTTCTTCGCGAAGCTCCGAAACGGTTAGCGCACCTTCAATTGCGATTTCAGGATGGCTTTCATATTTCACGGCATCACCGAGGTCAATTACCAACATATTGAGCCCGCATTCTGCCATATAGTCAACAGTGGCACGCCACGTCGGCTTATGCCACGAAAGCTTTGATTCATACGGGCAATACTGATTTGGATCTTCTTTGTCATTCCACATATTCATAGAAAGATGCAAAAGCATTCCCCAATACTTTTTATTGTTTTCCATATAGATTTTTCCTTTCACTCTGATTCATAGAGGTTTTCCGAGAGAATTACAGGGGAAAATGAACGCCGTCCATCCTCCCCTGTTGTACTACTTATTATAAATTACTTTTGTTCCGTCTTCAAGGATTGCGTAACCGGAAACATTTTCCGCGTTGTTTAGTCTGAGTAGATTACTTTATATTCGCCGCTGTCTTTATAGATGAGATATCCGCGCGCAACGGTGTTTTTTCCCGCATCTGCAGCAAACTGACCGCGGGATAAGTTTCTCTGTGAATTCATTTTTTCATCACAGGAATTTACAGTGATGTTGGCGTTGTTACCAAAGAGAATACCGACCTCAACGATATCATATCCTGCCGCATCATACTCTACCATATAGTATGAACCAACCTCATCGTCAAGATAGAGCATCGGACCTGTGCTTCCGGAGTCGGATGTCGATACTGTTGTATCATCCCATACGTTAAAGGTGTATTCTTTTCCATATGCAACCTGCACTTCATCGCGATACCAGTAAACCTCGCTATCTGACGTAAGCGTTACTTCTGCGTCATAAAGGTAGCTGCCGCCCTGCTCATTAATTATCTCGGAATCAACAGTTACGGTATACTTGGTATCGCCATCCTGCTGTTCATACTGTGCGATGTAGCGAACAAGATTTTCAAGCTCGGTATTTTCTGCCCAATTCTTGAAATGATATCCGAACATTGTGGGGTTTGCCGGTTCGGCTGTGCCAAGGAATGCACCATCCCAGTTGTAATAAGCTTTTTCTGCTGTCGGCTCATACACTGCAGTGAGCATGGTGTTTGTAAGTGCCGTAAAGCTGTAGGTTGCATCGGTTTTGACAAGACGTCCGCTGTCTGCGGCGCCGCGCACCCAGCCGACAAAGATGTAATCTTCAACTGCCGGAGCCGTTACAGTAACACTTGCACCGCGTTCAAGGTTTGCAACTGTGTTTGGAGCCACCTTGTTGCCCTCTATATCTGTTGCAGTTACCTTAATCGGACAAGCATCGTTATTTGACATTGCATAGAACGAAACTGTTTCCGGACCGGTTACAGTGAAATATTCCGCCACAGTTGATGTGAGATTTTCATCTGCTACCGTTGCGGTAATATTAATTTTTGCAATGCCGCCTTTTTTAGCGGTTACTGTGCCGTCTTCAGAAACAGTCGCACAGTCATTTGCGGAGGAATAAGCAATCGTTGCTGTTTTTGCTTCGCCTTTGCTGGTATACACAGTTGTGCTTGTTGTAAGCGTTGCAGTCGGATTTGCTTCAACGTCGAGTTCATCAACTGATTTTGTAACTACCGGACGCATAAGCGCTGTTCCGTCATTTGCGGTGAGATGGAAGTTCGACGGATATGCAGCATAAGTATACTGGTCTTTCTTATACACCAGATAGTATTCGCCTTGTTTTAAATCAACAATATCATAAGTCTGAACAAATCGGTTTCCTTCAGCATCATAGTATGTTTGTGTTTGACAGGAGTCATCATCGCAACTCAATCTGAATCGTTCTCCATCCTTCTTGAGCGCATTGCCCTCAGTCATAAGCTCGGAAGAAAAATTCTTCCCGTCACGAGCATCTATAAGATAAACGTACATACCGGAGGCATCCTTGTATTTTCCATAGTTCAGTTTCGGGATGTATTTTCCGTCTGCAGGAACGTATATTTTCAGTGCAAACCAAATTTCTTTAGAATATAGCTGCACGCCGTTTCCTGGCATATTGTTCAACACACTTTTTGTTGCATATTCTACTCCTGCACTGTTTCCCACATACTCATACGTGCCATTCGTTGTACCATACGTAAATGATGAAAAAAGAGTGCTTTCATCATTCCACGTTCCGACCTTACTTGCAATATCATATGTGATACTTACAGGCGCGGCATCGGGATAGGTAACTTTAATTTCCGTTGTGCCGTCAGATGTCATAGCATCCTTTGTTGCAGTTGCCTTAATTTCGGCAGTGCCGGAGAAAGCACCGGTCACAACATTACCTTCAACAGTTGCGATTTCAGGATTGAGAGATTCATATGTAAAAGCTACGTCTTCAACCTTTGCGCCGTTGTTATCATAAACAGTTGCAGAAAGCTCGGAGGTCGTTTCACCTACGGTAATATCAGCCGGAGTTGCAGTAACTACCGGGCGCATAAGTGCCGTGCCTGTGCTGTCATCTGCCGTGCCGTCGAGGATGAAGTTATTTACCTGCGCCCAATTCCCTGTACTTTCACAGCTGTAAATAACATAATATTCACCTTTTGTAAGCGTCTGTGCATCAAATGCATACGGATCATCATACCATGTTGCAGTCGTAAATGAAGAACCCGGATGAATGATGCCGGTTACTGTATCATTATTCTTAAGCTTATTGTTATCGATTACGGTAGTATTAATCTCCGAAACCGAATCAGCCTTTACAAGCGATACATGCAAGGTGCTACCAGCATATCTGGAATGGTACTCCGCATATCCGTAACTCACCTTTGGCGTATACATTCCGTCTGCGGGAACATATATCTTGAATGCCCACCATGCATTCTTTTTGAGGAACAATCCATCTGTATTCCATTTGATTGTGTCTACGTCTATAACGCCGGACGAGTTTGCGCTGTTTCTGACATACTGAAAAAAGCCTTTTGTTTTCGAATATGAGAAATCAGAAGCCGGAATATTGCTACTGTTCCAGTTCGCGGCAACTCCGGTCGAATTTCCGCCTTTTGCCAATATTGCTTTTATATCATACTCCACCGTTACGCCGGAAAGGGTTGCATCTCCTTCCGTTGCTTCTGTTGCGAGGGCTGCGGGAGCTATGGAAATCACCATACACACCGCGAGAATAAGCGATAATAATTTTTTCATTGATTTCTCCTCCAATTTTTTATTTATTAGAATTTGATATATATAAACCCGATTGTATCGGTATATTATATTTATCTGTGGATAGTAAATCTTCCGTCGTTGCCGTGAAGCTTCATAAGCGCTTCCAGAAGATAATAATCGCCGTAAATAAACGGTGCGTGATGACCTATCTCAGTGTGATAACGGCTGCTTGAGGTGCTAAGGAGATTCAGCTCATTCTTATCGTAATTGCAATCCTTATCAAGACCGCGGAGAAGCGAC
>JAFSIZ010000028.1 GCA_017439555.1 Oscillospiraceae bacterium
ACTTAAAATCATTGAAATAAAATAATGTTCTTTTAACAAAATACCTATTCTCTTCATAAATTCTCCTTAACTATATTTATCTATTTACCATCATTTAACCTGCATCAAGTCAGGAAAAATTTTTGTCCCTTGTATATCAAAGCTTATAAAGACTGTATAATCCGGATGCCAACAATATTATTGACAACATCTTCGCATCAAGTTGGGAGCAAAAATCAAACAGACAATGAAATAATATCTAAAATAACGCGTTTCTTTTTCATCCTTCTTTTCCTCTTGGCAGAATTGAGTCAATGCGGCTAAATTTATTTTATCATAACTCATAACATCTGACAAACATTATTTTATTTATTGCATAACACCTCGTATTCTGTTAAAATAGATATATGAAAATCAACATAAGGAAGTGTAAACAAAATGAGCGTTTATATGACAAAATGGTGCGAGCTTGCAAAGCAGAACATCAATAACCGCCCGAATGTCGGCGGCAGACTCGGCGGAAAAATAGTTATCGTCACAGGCGCGGCCCAGGGTTTTGGCAAAGGCATTGCCGAGGAGCTCTATCGCGAGGGTGCATCCGTTGTTATCGCGGATATGAATCTCCCGCTTGCTGAAGAGGTCGCAAAAAATCTCGGCGAGCGCGCAGCGGCAATTGCCGTCAACGTCGCTGATGACGAAAGCGTTGCGGAGATGGTCGGCAAAACCGTTGAAACCTTCGGTGGAATCGATCTTCTCGTTGCGAATGCAGGTGTTGTCCGCTCCGGTCCGCTTGCGACATTTGAAAAGAAGGATATGGATTTCGTCACATCGATAAACTACACAGGTCTTTTCCTCTGTTGCAAATATGCATCCATTATCATGCAGGCACAGCACGAAGCAGCGCCTGACAGGCTCTTTGACATCGTCACGATATCTTCAAAGTCGGGTCTTGAGGGCTCCAACAAGAACTTTGCATATGCAGGCTCTAAATTCGGCGGCATCGGTCTTGTACAGAGCTTTGCGCTTGAGCTTTGCGAATATGGCATCAAGGTCAATGCAATCTGCCCCGGAAACTATCTCGACGGTCCGCTCTGGTCTGACCCCGAGCGCGGACTCTTCGTTCAGTATCTCAATGCAGGCAAGGTTCCCGGCGCAAAGACTGTTGAGGATGTGCGCCGCTTCTATGAGGCAAAGGTGCCGATGAACCGCGGATGCCTTCCTCTCGACGTTGCACGCGCAGTTATGTATTGCGTTGAGCAGGAATATGAGACAGGTCAGGCTATCCCCGTCACGGGCGGTCAGGTAATGCTTAACTAAAAAGGATTGTTTTTATGATTGATATTAATATTCTGAACAAGCTTAATGCATCCACACGTGAGGAGCGAATCGCAAACCTCCGCGAGGTTATGAAAGCTGCACCCCTTCCTCCTCGAAAACCGAAATACATAAACAACCACATTCACACAACCTATTCGTTCTCGCCCTATTCTCCGACGGCGTCGGTCTTCGCTTCTCTTGCGGAAGGCCTCTGCACGGCAGGCATAATTGACCACGATTCAATTTCAGGTGCGGAGGAGTTTCTTGAGGCGGCGAAAATCTGCGAGCTTCCGGCAACGATTGGTATGGAGTGCCGCGTTTCTATGAGAAACACAGAATTTGCAAACAGGCGCACAAACAACCCCGACCAGGTCGGAATCAGTTATATGACGATTCAATCCGTGCCGCACAACAAGATATCTGTGCTCGATGAATTTTTTGCCCCCTATCGCGAGGCGAGAAATCGCAGAAACCGCAAAATGGTTGACAATATAAATGCGCTTCTCCCCGATGTCGGGCTCGATTTTGAGCGCGATGTTCTCCCTTTGTCTCTTCATTCAGAAGGCGGCTCGGTCACAGAGCGCCATCTTATGTATGCGCTTGCAAAAAAGCTCACGGAGCAGACCGGCAAGGGTGATGCGATGATTTCTCGTCTTTTCGAGCTCGGTCTGAAGCTCAGTGACAAGCAAAAGTCGCAAATGTCGGATACTGATTATCCTTTCTATGAATATGACTTACTCGGCATTCTCAAAGGTGCATTCGTTCCGAAAATATATGTTGATGCAGACGAGGAATGTCCGTCGCTCTGCGATGTTGTCGCGCTTTGCAAAAAAGTCGATGCTTGCCTTGCATATGCATATCTCGGCGATGTCACATCAAGCGTTACGGGTGATAAGGCGGCGCAGAAGTTTGAGGACGATTATCTCGACGAATTGTTTGCATTTCTCCATCGCGAAGGAGTCCGCGCAATAACATATATGCCGACAAGAAATACAAAGGATCAGCTCATTCGCCTCCGCACACTCTGCGATGACTATAAAATGTTCCAGATTTCGGGTGAGGACATAAACTCACCGCGGCAGAGCTTCATCATCCGCGCAATGGAGGACGAAATGTTTAGTAACCTCATAGATGCGACCTGGCAGCTCATCCGCCACGAGGAAAACGGCGAAAAATTACCGATAGAATAGAAAACACCGCAACGGATTTTCCGTTGCGGTATTGTTTTACTCATATTCTTTTATTTCAAATGTATCTTTGATGCATTTCTTTGCATCGGCATAGGTGAAAGATTTATCGAGTGCCATAAGCTGAGTGAGAATGTTGCCTGCAGCGGTTCCTTCGATCGGGCCTGCGGTTACGCGGCAACCCGTTATCTCGCGCGTCAGGCGGTTTAAGTATTCATCCTGACAGCCACCACCGACGATGCAGACCGTGTCCACCGTCTTCCCTGTGACAGTGCGGATTTCCTCAACCACCTTGCGATAGCTCTCGGCAAGGCTGTGGTAAACCGAGCTCAAGACATCGCCGAGCGGAAGGTTTGGCTCACCGAGATATTTTCTTATCGCGCCGAGCATACTGTCGGGCGCGAGGAATGCATTATCGGTCGGGTCGATGAGCTTTTTATAGTCGCTCTTCATCGCAAGATGCATCATATCATCGTAGCTGTAATTTTCCTTGCCGATTTCGCGGCGGATGCTCTGGAAGAGCCACATTCCCATTATATTTTTGAGGAAGCACCACTTTCCGACCGCGCCGCCCTCATTTGAGAAGTTTGCATCGAATGCTTTTTTATCGGTAACGGGGCTATCAAGCTCTGTTCCGACAAGGCTCCACGTTCCGGATGACAGAAAAATGCTTGTATCGTTTGTCGGGCAAGCAACAACTGCAGATGCAGTATCGTGAGCAGGGCACATAAGCACCTTTGCGTTGAAGCCGACTCTCTCCTGTATTTCCTTTGAGAACTCACCCACAACTTCGCCCGGCTCATATATTTTTCCGAAAAGCTTTTTGGGGAATCCCAGCTTTTCAAGCAAAGCATAGTCCCAGTCTCTTGTCTCTGCATTTGTAAGTGCAGATGTTGAGACCATAGTATATTCGTTTTTCATAACGCCTGTGAGACGGTAGGAAAAATAATCTGGCATAAAGAGAATATACTCTGCCTTATCAAGTCTGCCGCTCTTTTTATCACACCAGAGCTGATATATTGAATTGAAGTTTACTCGCTGTATGCCCGTTGAAGCATAAAGCTCGGTGAATGGAATAACCCCGTCCAATTCCTCCGGCACACCATCGGTACGGCTGTCGCGGTATGCGATACACGGATACATTTCCTTCTTGTCCTTATCAAAGAGGACATAGTCAACGCCCCACGTATCAATCGCAACCGTGTCGGGAATCTCCCCCACCTTCTTGCATTCTTCGATTCCGCGGATGATATTCTCCGAAAGCTTGTCAATATCCCACGTAAGTGTTCCGTCAACCTCTGTCATACCGTTCTCAAAGCGGTAGACCTCGCGCATAGAAAGCTTTCCGTTCTCAATTTTTCCGAGAATGTGGCGACCGCCCGATGCGCCTATATCTATTCCGAGACATACTGCCATTTTTGCCACCTGCTTTTTCTTGAATTTTCAAATGCTTCCCGAAAGCATCACACTTATCGGGAAGCATTTCATAGCATTATTTTACCATATTAACGTATCGCCGTCAATCATCATACTATTTCTTGAAGAGCGGACCGAATGCTGCGCAGGCGCGGTAGTCCTGACCTTCCTTATCCATTCCGAATGCGTTCCATGCAGACGGTCTGAAAATCTTCTCCTCGGGGACATTGTGCATACATACGGGGATGCGGAGCATTGAGCAGAGCGTTATGAGGTCTGCACCGATGTGACCGTAGGAAATTGCGCCGTGGTTTGCGCCCCAGTTATTCATAACGTCATATGCGCTTGCGAATGCGCCCTTGCCGTTGCAACGCGGAGCAAACCAGGTGCACGGCCAGGTGTAGTCGGTTCTCTTCCAGAGCGTGTCAGTTACCTCATCGGGAAGTGAAACTGTCCAGCCTTCTGCAATCTGGAGAACAGGGCCTAAGTTCTTGACGAGGTTAAGGCGAATCATTGTCGCAGGCATTTCGGCCTTTGTGACAAAGCGCGAGGAATAACCGCCGCCGCGGAAGTAGCCGAGGTCGGCATAGTTCCAGGTCGTGTTTTCCATAATAGCCTTCTGATCGGCTTCTGTCACTTCATACCAGGGCTTCATAAC
>JAFSIZ010000029.1 GCA_017439555.1 Oscillospiraceae bacterium
TCTGATGCTTATGTTTACCATATGCTTTTGGAGGATGGAGAGGCTGTGCTTTTACAGTCGGCTGCCGGCGATGAGTTTACAGCCCTTTCTGAAGGCACGGCAACTGTAAAAAGCTATATTATTTTCGGTGGAAGTGTATATGCATTTGAGAATATAATAACCGTAAGCGAAGATGCAAGGGTGACTAACGCATATATTTATCCGACGGCTTCGTATGAAATCGGAGAAGATTTAACCTTTGATATAAGGCTTGAGCAGAAAGACCGTAAAGTTATTTCCGGTGGAGCTGTTAAAAGCTTCGAGATTGTTTCAAATGAAAATAATGCAGTTTCGATATCTGCAGACGGATGTGTGCTTACGGCAGAGGCAGTAGGCACTGCAACGGTGAAAGCCATAGTTTCCGCCCGCGGGAAGACCTTTGAAAGCGATACGGTAACGGTTAATATTGTTGAGCCTGATGTGTCGGCTGATACGGTCAAAAGCGCAGGGCTTGTTGTTGATACATCCGTTATAACACTTGGTGGAGCACCTGTAACTCCGGTTGTAAAGCTTTATGATAAGAACAATGCCGAAATTGCATATGAAAGTGAAGATATACAGAAGATAACGTGGTCATCAAGCGATGAGACGGTTGCAAGCGTTTCCAATGCGGGCGAAATTGTCGGCGTAAGCGATGGCAAGGCGGAGATAACCGCTGTTATCACATACGGCGGTAAGCGCTTTGCGGCAACTCTTGCGGTAACGGTTGAGGACGCTTCGGGTGTGGATTTATCCTGCGGTGTGGCGGCTTCATATGCAGACTCGATTTATATTTACGGCAGAACAAATATAGAGCTGTCTGTTACTATGAACAGCGGAAATGTAGTTAAGGTTCCGTATGAATATATCACATGGAACGTTGCTGATGAAGCGATGCGGGAGATTGTTGACATATCCGAAAACGGAACGGTTTACGGAACAAATCTCGGTAAAGCGGTTATTACCCCTGTGATAAATCCGGAGTGGAAGGATATCGGCGAGGTTTCGGTTTCTTCGGTTGAGATTACCGTTGCGTGGGATGCAAGTATTAACCCGCAGATTTTCACGGTTTCCGATCGCGAGAACGCAAAGGCAAACATAAAGAAATATTCGTGGGCAAAGAAGCTGCGCGATAACGCAGTAGCAAAGGCCGATACCTACGTTACTAATTTTGAAAAAATCTATAATATGGCGGCTCCTGAAGGACTTCCGCGCTTCTATTTCCCGGGACAGCGCTACGACCCGCTTAACAACACTTGCCGTTATTGCGGAGAAGATCTTACTCTTGAGTATAGTAAATACGGATTTTTATCACAGGCCCTCAGTTATGAATGGAAGATACAGTGTCCTGAATGTAAGCGCTTGTTCCCGTCGAATAAGTTTGATAAATTTTGGGAGCTTGGTCTCACGGAAAGTAAAAATCTCTGGAGCTATGAGCTGGCGCTTCAGAAGCACCACGAAATGTTTGTGTGCGAAAGCGTTAAAGCAGGCGGAGAATGCGATTGCTCTCGTCCAATCGATTCGGCTCCCGAACCCGGCAGCATCGCGTGGAATGAAAATGACCCGCGAAATGCAGAATGGTACGCATTCTACGGCTACGGCGTAGAGGGCGGATATCTCAATAACGACCTCTACGAGGAAATGGACGAAAAGCTTGGCGTTAGCGGCTGGGCAGTAGATGACGGCTTTGGTTACCGTCAGCCGTATATCTCAAAAGAAACGGCGGATGAAAAGGGCGTACAGGGTTATGATTATCGATATATCGATAAAGGAGGATACGCGTGGTATAAGGATGGAAGCAGAACCGGCCCTGTTTTGTATACATATGCAGCTAACTTTGCTTTTGAAGGCATCTGGCAGGCAAAAGGAACTAACAGCGCGGTTATGAAAAGTGCGCTTAAAAACTTGCGCGATGCATTCCTTTATACGGGAGATGCAAAATACGGAAGAGCGGGTGCAATCCTTCTTGATAAATGGGCGGATCTTTATCCATATTTTGAGTGGGGAAAATGGAGAACATTCAGAACTGACTCTTACCTCGGAACAGTGTGTGACCCGGTTGACGCTACATATCTTGCAGTCGAGCTTGCCGAAGCCTACGATGCATTTCTGCCAATGTATAACGACCCGTATGTCGTTGAATATCTTTCCGAAACAGCTCCTCAATATGAAATGAACGAGGATGGCTCGTGGAAGCGTGATGAGAGTGGAAACCTTATCCCGGTAAATCTTAAGGACAGCCCGGGTGCTCTTCGCAGAAATGTTGAAGATAACATTCTCCTTGAAATATTCGATGGAGTTAAACACGGTAGAATAATTGGTAACTTTGGTCTGCATCAGGCAGCGGTTGTAACAGCGGCTATTGTGCTCGATCGAGAACCGGAAACGGGTGAGATGATAGACTGGGCTATGCGCTACGGCACAGGTAAGGTGTACAACAGCGCAACTGTTGGAAACCCTGAACCGAACAATACAGGTGCATTCACAATCAATCATTTGCTTACAGCAGTTGACCGTGACGGTAACGGTAATGAAAATTCAACACAGTATAATAAATTCTGGGTGCAATATCTGCTTGATATGTCGGAAAAACTTGAAAAATATACGAAGCAGCCCGGAAAAGAACAGTATAAAAAATATAATTTGTTCGATAATCCGAAGTTTGTAAAGATGTTCACCGCTATTCCGCGGCTCACTCTCGGCGGATATTATTCACCGCAGATGGGCGACTCCGACGGAACGGCAACTACTACCACAAATGTTGTGATTGATGACTGCGTCGCAGGTTTTAAGTACACCGGAAACCGCTTGCTTGCTCGTGTTATTTATCAGCAGAACGACGGCGTGGATGGCTTGCATACCTCCATTTATGATGCGGAACCGGAAAAAATACAGAAGGAGATACAGGATATAGTTGATGAGGAGGGAGGTTTCTCTCTTGAAAGCGATCTTCTTTCCGGATTTGGGTTTGCGGTGCTTCGTGCAGGCTCAATGAACGAATCGGCAAATGCCGCTACGGAAACGAACACTCAGCGTGATTTCGCTCTGTATTTCGGAATGACGAACGGTCACGGTCACCGCGATACATTGAATCTGTATATGTCAGCATTTGGTCTTAATGTGGCACCGGATCTAGGATATCCGAAGGCTACGGGAACTGATGCGAATCGCTTGCAATGGGTGCAGACAACGATTTCTCATAACACGGTTGTGGTTGACGAAAAGGAACAGCCGAGCGTTGGCTTTACCGGCAAAGCACAGCATTTTGACGACGTCGGCAGAGTGAAGGTTATGGATGTTGCTTCTGATATTTATTCTCAGTGCGATGAATACCGCCGTTCCGTAGTTATGGTTGAGGTTGATGATGAAATATCTTATGGAGTTGATTTCTTCCATATCAAGGGTGGAAATGACCATCTTTACAGCTTCCATAGTCAGTCGGATGAAATAACTGCGGTATCGGGCTTGTCTGATTTATACGAGCAGCCGACATACAAGAACGAAAAGGGAGAACTTGTCGGTACATACGCAGGTGCAGATGTAGTTTATGGTACTGACCCGAATCACGTAGGCTCGGAAGCATATGAAACGTTTTATCCGCGCGGCTATACATGGCTTAAGAATGTAAGAACGTATAACTCAATAGAGAACAATTTCTCTGTTGAGTATAAGGTTACGGACTGGAATAAAGTGCTTCCGGATAAGCGTGATATAAGACTTCGTCTTACTATGGTAAACGATTCTCCGTTTGATGAAGTAACATTTGCAACGGCTGAAGCACCGGCTACAGTCAAGAACAAAAATATCGGCGAGCTTGAGTATCTGCTTGTAAGAAACAAAGGTACAAATCTTGATACCACCTTCACAACTGTCTTTGAACCGTATGATGCAAGTGATAAGTACATCGAAAGCATAGAAAAGGTTTCGATGATGCGTAAAGAAGGGCAGAAGCCGGGCGTGAGTGATGCATATAGTGCAGTTCGTGTAACTCTTAAAAACGGCAGAATTGACTATATAATCTATTCGAACAACAATGAGATTGATTATGTGGTTGATAATAAGTTTAACTTCCGAGGCTTTGCAGGTGTTGTTTCGCTTGAGGCTACGCAGACCGGAGAAGAGATTGTTTACAGCTATCTGGGAGATGGTGAGGTACTGTGCTTTGTTGAAGATACCGAAGCTGAAGAAGCAATTCCGGCATATACAGGAACGGTTAAAGCATTTACCGAAGAACTTTCACTTGAGAACAGCATTGTTTACAAACCGTCAGAAGGGCAGATTGTAAATACCGAAGCTCTTTCCGGTAAGTATGTTTACGTTGAAAACGACGGAGCGCAAAGCGGTGCGTATAAGATTGAAGGTGCAGCGGAAAATGCAGATGGTGATATTGTGCTTGATATCGGTGAGGTTTCTGTAGTAAGGGGTTATCTTGATCCGTTGAATTCAGCGCTTGGGTATGTATACAACATATCAGAAGAACAGCCTTTGCGGATTCCTCTTAACAGCGTATATGATGCAGCACCGAAGATGGCTCCGGTTTCGGATTATTCAACGAGTGCCGGAGACTCGGTAACCATTCCGCTTAACGTTATAAGCGAAAAGGAAATTACACTGATTGGAACGAGCATTCCGAGAGGAATGGTTATCAATCAGGAAACGCAGACAATTACCTGGAAGCCAACCGCGTCGCAGATTGGTAAAAATCACATTGCAATAACTGCAAGTGACGGAATACTTGAAACCACAATTCACTTTGACATAACAGTCTATGGCTCAACAACCGGAGGGATTAACGCTGGCGGAGGCGGAACAACTTCAAGTAATCCAACTATTCCCGACATGGATGAAGAAGAAACAACTGCTCCGTCAACACCGTCACCGGAAGGAGATTCTGGAGTTGACGAAGATATCCGATTCATCGACCTTGAAAATCATACTTGGGCAGAGTCTGCTATCAAAGCTCTTGCCAAAGAAGGTGTAATACGTGGAACAAGTGAAAATACATTTTCGCCTGCAAACAATATAACGAGAGCTGACTTTGCAATACTTCTTGTGCGTGCGTTCAAACTTGAATCTGACAATATGGATAACTTTACAGATGTGAATCCGGCTGACTATTTTGCACGCGAGCTTGCGATAGCAAGAAATACGGGTATTGTAAGCGGCATAGGTAATAATAACTATGCTCCGCGTAATACGATAACACGTCAGGATATGATGGTAATCGTATATCGTGCATTGCAGAAACTGAATGTAGAATTAGGCGTTTATGAAGAGCCGCAATACCTCGACTACTCTACCGTTGCCGACTATGCAAAAGACGCAGTTTCTGCGCTGATCGGTGCAGAACTTGTCAACGGCAAAAGCGGTCTTGTTGCTCCGACTGACTACACGACGCGCGCAGAAGTTGCGGTATTGCTGAAACGCATACTGGATTATGTCGGTAAGAAATAGGGAGAAACAATATGCTTAAATTCAATTTTAAGGGGCTTGATGCTCTGCAAATGAAAGCTGCAACCGAACTCAGCTCAATACTTGGTATTGAGCTGGGTGAAGACGGCTTTGAAGTGACTTTTGCACAGCGAGACGGCGATATCCGTATAATCTGGGACGGGAAATGCGGCGAGGTCAGTTACTCAAAAAAACACCAGATTTCTCGTTGTATGGGTCTGATGATTGAAAAACTGAAGGGAAGTACGAAAGCGTTTGGGATAACCGAAAGTCCTTGCTATGATGTTCTTGGATTTATGCTTGATTGTTCAAGAAATGCAGTTGTAACCTTTGATACATTCAAAGATATGACTTGCCGCCTTGCACTTATGGGATATTCAATGATACAGCTTTACACTGAAGATACGTATGAAATGAAAGAATATCCATATTTCGGATATATGAGACCACAGCTTACCAAAGAAGATATTCAGAAAATGGATGAATACACAAAGTTGTTCGGGATAGAGCTCACGCCGTGTATTCAGACATTGGGGCATCTTTCTTCATTTCTCCGCTGGTCAGAAAGTAAAAAATTGTCTGATACAGATGCTATTCTGCTCGTTGACAGTCCTGATACCTATGAATTTATAGAGTGTGAATTCAAAACGATGGCAGCGTGCTTTACAAGCCGCAGAATAAATATCGGTCTTGATGAAGCGCACGCTTTAGGACTTGGAAGATATCTTGATACCAAAGGGTATAAACCTCGCCTTGAGCTTATGCTTCAGCATTGCAAAAAGGTATTCGAAATCGCACGTAAATATGGTTTTCGTCCGATGATGTGGAGTGATATGTTTTTTCGCGTAACATCTCCCACACAGGAATATTACCACATAGACAAGCCTATGGATGCAGATCTTATTAAGCAATTTCCTGACGATGTAGAGCTTGTGTACTGGGATTATTACAACTACGATGAAGAATTGGTTGACGGTATGTTCAGGCTTCATAAGGATGTAACGGATAATGTGGTGTTTGCACCGGGCGCATGGAAATGGAGCGGCTTTTCTCCAAATAACCGCTATTCGGAGAAAACGTGCAGGATTCAGCATAAATGCTGTAGAAAAAACGGTATCAGAGAAGTAGTTGTCACAGCATGGGGAGATAACGGGAATCTTGCCTCAAACTATTCTATGATGCCGAATCTCCAGCTTTGGGCAGAATTGTGCTATAGAAACGATTCGGGAGATATCAGAACGCGATTCAAAACGTGTATGTCAGCGTCTTATGATGAGTTCTATAACCTTGATATGCCGGGAATGCTTGAAAAAAACAATGATCCCTCGGAAGGACAGTTCAACCCGGAACTTTATCTGTTGTATCAGGATGTTCTTATGGGACTTTTTGACAAGCACGTAGCACCGTATTATAAGGAGCATTTCACGAAGTGGGCAAAAGAGTTTGAAATGTATGCAGAGAATAACTCAAAATGGGCATATTTGTTCAAACTTCAGCGCGATTTATGCAGAGTGCTTGAACTTAAATGCGATGTTGGAATAGACGCATATAATGCATATCATACAGGAAACAAAGAAAAGCTTTCTGAGATTGCAAACGAAATTATTCCTGAGA
Source organism: Oscillospiraceae bacterium (assembly GCA_017439555.1). Lineage (GTDB taxonomy): Bacteria > Bacillota > Clostridia > Oscillospirales > JAAYXM01 > SIG480. The sequence goes on from JAFSIZ010000029.1 coordinate 7,084, forward strand.
TCATTTCACGTATGCGTGTTTTCTGTGACTCGGTAACAGAGCAATGGAACCGTGAAAATCAGATTATCGGTCTTGATAGTCTTGATTTAAAGCTTGGCGGAGTGTTCAGAAGGCTTGAGGTTTCGACAAAGCGTTTGAACGACTATATTTCGGGGAAAGTCGAAAAGCTTGACGAGCTTGAACGCGAACGTCTTCCGTTCTCGCGTTGTAAAGACCCCGAACATCCGGTTGTGTCCAACAATATATGGGTTAAAAACGTAACAGCAAATATTTTAAGTTAATAAAGGAGAGGGAAAATGAAAAGATTTATAGCTTTATTTCTTGCACTGCTTATGTTTGTATCACTTGCGGCGTGTGGCTCCGGCGGCGGTGCAACTGAACTTGATGCTTCAAATGTATCAGAACCGCTTACAAAAGATGATGTTATTTCAATGCTGATTCCATCCTCACCAAGTTGGCCTGTTCGCGATGAGTGGAAGATATGGGAGTATATGGCAGATGGCTCGGGAGCGACGATTGATATTACATCAATTCCCGATTCAGATGCAGGGTCCAAATATCCGCTTATGTTTGCAGCAAGAGAAACTTTACCTGATATTTTGGCATTTTCCTCAAATACTCAGCATATGAAATATGCCGGACAGGGGCTCATTGCGTTCGATGATTTGGAAGCATATATGCCTACATATAATGCATGGAAAGACTCACTTTCTGAAGAAGAGTATGATATCGCGGTAAAACCGCGCACTCTTGCCGATGGGAAAATTTATTATACTCCGGGAACGGGGCGTGAAGGAAAAACTCGTATGCGTGCGTGGCTTTACCGTGAAGATGTCTTTAAAATGCATAATCTGAAAGTTCCGGAAACCTTTGATGAACTTTATGATGTGTGCAAAAAACTTAAGTCAATTTATCCGGATTCATATCCGCTCTGCACCAGAAGCGCAACATATTGGTTTGATATTCCCGGATCTTCCTTTGATAAATGGTGGACGCCTGAAGCGTACTATGATTTTGACGATGAAGAATGGCGTTGGGGCGCGACGGAAGAAACCGCCTTTGAGGTTGTGAGCTTCTATAAGAAGATGGTCGATGAAAATCTCATGCCTGCAGATTTCGTCACGATGAACAACTCTACATGGGAAGAAATGGTGCTCACTGATAAGGCTTTTATAATGCCTCATCTTCAGTTGCGCATAGATTACTTCAATCAGCTTGCTGCAAAGAATAATCCCGAGTTCAAAATTCAGGCAATGAAGCCACCTGTTGCAAATGCTGAGAAGGGTGCGTCAATGGTAGAACGCGGAGATGTTGAGATGATAGGTTTTTCTATTCCGGATACGGGAAGGGGAGAAGGAATTGCTAACGCCGCGAAGTTCCTTGACTGGATGTATACCGATGAAGCGATGGAGCTTGTTTCATGGGGAAAAGAAGGCGAAACCTATGAAGTGATAGACGGAAAGAAGACGTTCATTACAGATGAAGCAGGTACACCACCAAACACAATGTACGGATTCCAGCTTTACGGCTCATTCTGCCGTCTTGACCCTCTTGCTGCTGAAGCTGTTCAATCGGAGACAACGCTTGCGAGTGAGGAACTTATAGTTGAGCA
>JAFSIZ010000030.1 GCA_017439555.1 Oscillospiraceae bacterium
GGATTGAAGTCGCAAGACAACGTATAGATTTGTAGTTTCCGCCGAGCGCTTCTTTAACGCGCGTCGGTGCAGTTTTGTCACGGTTGACACACCAGCCGTCAGCTTCAAGCGTCGGTCGAAGCGCTGAAAAGCTTCCGGTTGTTGAGCGGAAATCCCAGTGCTTGTTCTTTGGATTTTCGCCCGTTACCTCAATCTCAAACGGAGCACTTGTTACAGTTTCTCCCCCGCGTGATACGACTACCTGCACACGCGCTGTTCCCTCTGCTTTGCCGGTTACGGTTCCGTCTTCGGCAACCTCAAGAATGCCAGCATCTGCCGCATCACAAAGAGAAAACTTAACCTCCGCGTCGGATAAGTCTGCCTCTTTCCCGCTCTCGTGCAAAACCGTTACGGAGAGCTTCTTTGAAAATCCCTTTTCTACGCTATCGTCACCGGTTATCTTGGCACTTGCAAGAGGGGTGCTGTCAGTTATTTTTATCTCAAAAGTTTTCTCTGTGCTGTAGGTTCCTTTTTTTGCCAGAACAGTGAAGCTCGCGGTTCCCGGCTGCTTTGCGGTGATTTTGCCGTTTTGGTCTATCGTGGCAAGCCTTGTATTGCTGCTTTCATAGTAAAGCGTTATTCCGTCGCCGTTATGCTCCGTGCCGTCGGTGTTAATGAATTTCACGGCAATATCTGCTTCGGTATCGACCGAAAGCGTCTCGGGATGCATTACCTCAATGCTCTCAAACAGAACCTCAAGCCCCGATAAATCCAACGGTATGTGTCCGACTTGTGTTATGCCGTTGATCGTAATCTCGGCGAGAATTTCACATTTGCCGTTGCTGACAACCGTGATAACGCCGGTATCGGAAACCTTTGCTACTGTTTCGTTTGTTGAAGAATATTTCGCGGTTATCTTCTGATTATCATCACCCGAAACTATTTCGTTTCCTGTGTTTGTAAGCGCCCGGAATGATGTTTCAAACGTATCATACGTTTTCGGATTTTCAATCGGCTTTACAAGGCTAAAATCAACTGTTTCAAAGCTTACCTCATGAAGATGGAGATTTGCAATATAAAAATCGGCATTTTCATCATCCATTGCCGTAAATTCCACACGAGGGTCAACCGTTATTCCGTCATAACCCTTCCAGTTAAGCCACACAGCGGGAACGGTAAACTGTGTCCAGTCCTGCGCTCCGCTTGTTCCTTCCCACGGATAATGGTTATAGTTTTTAAGTGATGCTGCTTTCGTGCCTGTAATAGTATAATAAAATAATTCTCCCTTTGCGCTCCTTACCTTATTCTTTATATTTTCACTTTTTATGTAGCCTGTGTACTCATAGAGCTTATCAGGATCAAGGTTAACAAGACCGTTATGGGCAGTGCTTCCCGGGGCATAGTATCCGGTGTATCCCTGGATTCTTGAAAGGTTATTTACACCGGTTGAGGTCACCGTATCCTCAAAGCTTATTTTTGCAAAGTTTGTAAACGCTGTTTTTGTAGGCGAAAGCTGATTTTCAAGAAGCGTATAAACAAAGTTATCTCTGACCTCGTTTTTCGTTACATACCAAAGTGTATTCTTTGTCGAAACGCCCGGAACAGATCCGTCTCTCAAATACATACTGTTTTCAAACTGCCCGTGGTCAACACCATGCCTTACAAGCAGATTTTCGCCAACAACA
>JAFSIZ010000031.1 GCA_017439555.1 Oscillospiraceae bacterium
TCCGACAAAGCCGCGGAATTCAAATATATCTCCGACATTGTAGGTTACGCTGTCATTCTGCGCATATACGACATAATCCACGCGACCGTCTGCAAGCTCTACCTTGACCGCTTTCACGCTGTCAAGCTTTCCCGGAGTTCCATCTACTACTGTTACAGGAACATTTTCAATCGACTTGATATAGCGCTCGCCGTTATACGGTTCAATGACCGTTGTGAAGAGCGTGTTGAGATCGCGTCCCTTGCGCCTTACGAGCATATATTCAAGATGTTTCATTACAGAGAGGTTATCCGGTGTTCTCGGCGGCATACCGTTGGCAAGTGTTACCTCATCTGCCGCCCAGTCGTTTACCGCTGTCATACGCAAGCGTGTATCCATCTTTCCGTTGCGCGAATGCTTCCTGAAATCAGTTATCTTGTAATCTATCCAGAACTCACCTGTGCCCGGATTATCTGCACGCTTGACATCAAAGAGCCACGTATATCCAAGCGGATATTTGAGCGGTACATAGCTGTTACCTACATTTGTCCATGGATCCTCACCAAACGGAACATTTGCTCCTGCATACGAGCCGCCCGTCTGAACATCAAACACCAGATTATCCGAAGTTATCGGATCGTCGTGGCTGTTTGCATGGAATGAATAGAGATGATCCTCGCCGCCCCTGACTTTGAAGAAGTCTATACCATAGGAAACATCACTGTCATAATCAATCATGACAAGGCTTCTTCTGTATTCATCAGTAACTGCATATGCACTTGATGCGTCTATATCCATAACCTTGACGCGTGTATCCTTGGCGTCATAGTGAAGCGGCTTATGCGGATATGTGTTCTTCATCTGATCCTGTTCGTTGACAACAACCGCATTGTGTGCAAGAGTTGTGTTCTGCCACTGGAAGCGGTTCGGATTGTGTCCCGTTGCTTCCGGATATCCAAGATCAGTTGTCATACCGATACCGTATGCCTCAATACCGAGATGGAGCTTATCGTTCTGGTTATGAGAAAGCGCACCGCCAAAATACATCCAGAAATCGCGCTGCGTATCGCGCAATATTCCTGTTCCCACAGACTCGTGAAGTGTGCCTGCGCGCAGGATTCCCATACCGTAGCCCGTGAGCATCGAGCTCTTGTCATAGTTCCATTCGCCATGTTCTTTGATTATCGCATCAACCTCATCGGCAAGGCTTTCCGGATTCTTTGTAAATATGTCGTAATGAAGGCTTGTAAGGTCTCCACCCTTGACAAAATAGAAATGCTGTGCGATCTTTATCGCTTCTGCTTCATTTGTGTTACGCAGGAATTTGAAGCTATCAAGCATAACAGCGTCGTTGTCGGGAAGTATGTTATATACAACCGCACCGCCACCGTCACCGATGCCCGGAGTTCCCCTTCGGACAAGGTGCATATATGGGTAAGACTGAATCATACCTATATACTTCGGATGCTCATAGAGGCTCATTCCTTCATATTCCGGATATCTTGCGAGCGTGTTGGCAAGCCCTGTAAGCTGAGTTACCCAGATTCGGTTATATCCGAATGCGGATTCATTACCCTGACCGTCACGCGAAACCGTGCTTACAAGCTTCTGGTTGACGCCTCCGCCTGTGTTGTAGCTCTGGTTATCCGTCTTGCCGAATCTGAATATCCATTCGAGCATATCATCAGTATCCGGATGCGTATCAAGAATTACAGCTGCCATAGCAAGCGAGTTGTGATGCATACCGAAGTTGCCGTTGCTCTGAGCAGTTTCTATCGATTTGTAGATTTCGCGAAGAAGCCCGTCTTCAATGTTGCGGCGGATCTTCTCAGGATCTGTTTTATCATTCTTTTCCACATTATTGAATTCAACAGCTTTTTTCGCAAGGTAATCTACGACCTGAGGTTCATCATATGCCGGGAAGAATGCATCATATGCAACCGCGAGATCCTGCTGCAGATATGTCTCCCAGATAGAACCGAGAACCTTGCCGCTCTTTGTATTACCGTCTGAATTTGCAAAATTCGGATAATACGGAGTGATATCAAAGCCCGGATAGACATCGGCAATTCTGTCTACCATAACAGCGCCGATACGTCCGTATTTTATATCGCCTGTGTAAAGATATGCTTTTCCGAGTGTATCGAGCGATTTTGCGACTATGCCGGAATCGCCCAGTCCGCCTTCATACCATATTCCATAATGATGGTAATATGCAATATACGTGTCAACCTCGGAAACTCCGTTTGAATGTTTTCTTCCGGTATTATATCCGAAGCCATCATCAACGCCCCAACCTTCAGTAGTCTCCCCTGCTGTAAACTTAACAGTCTCGGGATGAAGTTCAGTTCCTACTTCAGGATAAAGAACATTCACAAGGTATCCCTGTTCGCCATTTGCAACGAGTTCTGCATTGCGCTCGTGTGCAAGCTCACGGTTGTATATGCCGTGCTCGTCAAGACCGAGCTCATACAGTTTTTCGAAATCATTTGACGGGAAGAGACGTTTACAGTTGGGACACTGAACCTTCCACGGATCAGTGAGCGGGCTTACTGACCACGGATAGTGATCGTATTTCTCATAGAGGTTTACACCGCAATAGTTACATACCCAGTTATTCGGATCGTTTCTGTATGCTGCAGATGTGGAACGCGGAATTCCCTCTCCCGGAATCATATTATAGAGCTCATCCTGCCTTGAGAGATATCTGTCAGCAGCCTTTATAACGCTCTTGTATTCGTCATTTGCCCAGCTGTATTTTGAGATATTCTCGCGGGCCGCAGCGACCATTTCATCTGTATAATATGTTCTCGAAACCTTACCTTCACGGACGGAGACCGTGCGTGTCACGCTCTTTTCCAAACCGTTGTGGATAATTGTCAGTGTAATATCTGCGGTTCCAATGCTATGAGGAGCAACGAAGCCATCTGCTGTGACACTCGCAACCGATGAATCAGAGCTCTCCCATATAATTTCAGCTTCACTAAGGTCAAGTTCTCTGCCTGCGGCATTTTTGCCTATTGCAGAAAGCTGTGTTCCCGCTGCACCTGCGCTCATTACAAACGAAGCACTCTTTATCTCTGCCGTTGAAAGAACATTGTCGTCAGCTACCGCTGCAGCAACATGAACGCCTACTGTATGCGAAATCTCATCGTCACCCGATGACACTCTTATGATTATTTCAGTATCACCTGCCGCAACTGCAACAAGCTCACCCGTTGAAGATATCGAAGCAATATTGGAATCAACGCTCTCATATTCAAACGAAATAAGCTTATCAACACTTCCGTCAGCAGATTTCTCGCCTGCATAGGTGAAGCCATCAGAAGTTGTTACAGATGCACCTATATTAAGCTTCTCGCCGACAGTGATTGCAAGAGACTCCGGTGCATTGATTCTTTCCATTGCCGGAAGCTCGTTAAGAGCACGGAAACGAAGCTCTTTAAGAATCTGCTGAGCACCATACGGTCCGCGCTTGAGAGCACGGAAGATGAATTCGTGCTCACCTGCAGTGAGATATACCGAGCGAAGGTTTTCGCGCACTGCACTCTGATTCATACCTTCCCAGTCTACCGTACCGAGATATGTGTTATCGACAAACACACTTCCCTCTGTTGCACTGTAGCCGCCGAGACCGATATGGAGGACAATCTGATAATATCCCGTGTATGGAACATTAACGCGCATTACCATATCACTGTTTGCCGCGCTTGTATTTCCGTTGAGTCCCATTGTGTCAAAGACAGAGCTTGCTACGGTTGACTGTGATTTTTTAAGATCAAGCTCCCATCCGTCAACCTCTATCTGAACCTTGGAAGGCTTCGATTCGCTTGCCTTACGGAAGTCAATCGAGAAATCGCGGAGATCAGTTTCAGAAACCGATACCTCGATTTCATTCGTTTCGACAGTTGCTCCGTTAAGGGTTATCTTAGCTTTAACTTTTGCTGATGCACCGAAAATCTCACCGAATATGTATCCGTCTTCACTTACCGTTACGCCGCCTACCGGATCACATTCGACAATCCATTCAATATCTGCCGCTGCCATATCTGCGGCAAAGCCTTTTTCTGTAAGTCCTGCAAGGGCAAGCTTTTCATCGCGAAGATATCCGACATTCGGACACTCAGCCAGAGTTGCAGAGACTATCGGACTTGAATCTGTAACTGTAATTTCAGCAATCGCCTGCGCTCCGAATTTTCCAAGCAGGAAGTTGACTTCAACTCTTCCCTTGCCTGCACCAAGTGCAGCTACCTCTCCGCTTTCCTTATCAACTGTCAGGATATCGGGAGTGAGGGATTTATAGGTTATTGTTCCGCTTGACATATCGGCAACGGAGCCGTCCGACATATATCCGACAGGAACAATCTTCGTTTTTCCTCCTGCCTCAACAGTGTCAGATTCTCCATATGCCTCTGCATAGAGAAGCCTCATATCAAAACCTGAGGTAGTCAATGTCGATTTGCCGATTCTGGTTATTCCGTTGAGCGTTATCTCGGAAAATACATCTGCATTTCCGTTTTTGCCGCCGAGCTTAACCGCTGCATTTCCGATTCCGTGACTGATTCCTTGACCGCTTCCGGTATCTGCTTTTTCAATAGTCTGATTTCCGAAATCGGAAACAACATTCTTATCACTTGCTGAAAGCTTTACATCATTTGCCTCAAACGTTCCGCCGAGTGAAATGTATGATCCTGTCGAGGTATAGGGTTTTGATTTTACAAAAATACCGTTTGCATTCGAAGCGGTTGTCTCGCCTTCAATGCTTACCTCAACGCCTGCGAAACCGACTTCGCGAATCTCGAAATCATCGAACCACATTATGCCCTTATGTCCGTCGCGGTTGTAATCGCCTGCGCGCGGACGCGGACCGAAGCGCGGTGTTATATAAAGCGCTTCAAGCCCCGGAGCTTCCATCGGTCCGGGAACCGGGAGAACTACCTCTACCCAGTCAGAATATATTTCTCTCCAGCCTGCCGCCTGAGAAATTTCGACTGAACGCCCGGAATTTACGGGAATATCCGAGCCGGCCTGTCCTGTCGGGTTGCTATAAGTATAATAATCAAGGTAAAGAAGAAGATCTTCGCCTCCCGGAGGATTCTCATAATCTATCTTCATTTTGAAAGAGAGCTCATAAAGTCTTCCCGGCTCTGCTTTAACGCGGTCACTTCCCGGAATGAGGTTAATCGAATCGGGAACACCGCCGATAGATTTTCCGTCAAGTGCTACTGCAAGAGCACGGTTTTCCGGATTTTCCGACGTCGGAGCTTTATTTATTCCAAGACGCATAAACTTCGGCTCACCGACAAGCTCATCCTGACGCGGCCAGTTCCACACCCAAAGGTCGCTTTCAAAGTCAGGATTCTTATCTGCCATAAGGTTTTTACCTGTCGGTGCGACAAGAAGCTCATATTCTTCGGATATCTTCGTTCCGTCATAATTTACATTTACTGTTATTGTTGTCGTGCCGTTTGAAAGAGCCTCGATTTCGCCCGATTCCGAAACGGTTGCAACGGCACTGTCGCTTGAAGAATATGTGACAGTGAGTTTGCTCTCATCTATCTCATCGAGCGGAACATCGTTTGCATCAAAAAGCTCATATGCAATCTGACGTTTTGTGTATAGCGCCATCGGGTCTCCTTCTTCAAGACCTTTAAGCGAAAGCTCAAGCTTTTCAGGCTCGCCCGGTACGCAGAAGAGGCGAATTCCCTCAAGATGTATCTCCTGATACTTAACAGCATCGCCGGTCGTTGTCGAATTTATCGAAAGTGATTTCTCATCTCCAAAGAAAACGATAAAGTATTCTCCCGCGCGAGGGACTTCAACCTCGCACACTTTCTTATATCCCGTGAAGCTTTCCGAGAAATCAAAATGTGCAACAGGCTCATTTGCAGCCATAAGCGCATACATCTGATTGACACCTGTCACCGTCCCGTTATCTCTGATAAAGTATATCGCAGAGGCAACTCCGTGTGCTACGGCACTTGTGTCTAACATTAGTCTGTATTTTCCTTTGTGCGGCACATTGAGTCGCAGTGCCATAAAGGTACCGCTTGATGTGTTACCGTAGCCGTCAACAGGATAGTTGAGGAAAAGGTCGTTCATCTTCTTCTGAATTCTGATTCCGCCCGGGCTCTTTTCGAACGCAACATCCCACGGGTCGGTGATGTCAAAATTCATAATGTTCCACGCGGGAACCGTCTGCTCGTTCTTGTCAATAACTGCAGTTGCATTGCGGTTCATAAGCTTAAGATTTACAATAAGACCGCCGCTTGCGTTTCTTGCATATGTTCCGTTTGAATATTTTGCAGAATCGGTTGTCTGCGGAAGCTTGTCACCGGAAAGCGCATCCCACGTTGTTCTGTATTCGAGCATTACACCGCCGTTGCCCGCATCATATGCCATAACATCGATGTCGATTGTTGCGGAGACATCGCCGACCGATGCAGTAATTGTTACCTTGCCTTCCGCTACGCCTGTTACAACGCCTTTATCCGAGACGGTTGCAATGCCGTTATCAGAGCTTTTATAAGTTATATCATCGGCAATTTCAGCTGCACCGCTGAGCGAATATTTTCCGATTGCCGTGATTGTTGCGGTATTTCCCGCTTCTATGAGAGTTTCGTCTGCAGAGAGAGAAATTGATTCGAGCTTATCAACATCATCGCCCTCTTCAAACGGAGTGAGCTTAAGATCCGTGAGGAAAATCTCCTGATATGCACCGGACGCCGGAGAAATTTCAAGTGATTTCTGATTCGGGAACAGAACGATGAAATAGTCACCCTCAGTCGGCACTTCTGCCGTTCCTACATTGACATATCCCGTCTTTGAGGTATCCGAGAAGTTCGCATAACCTATCGGAGTCTGTGTCGAGAACAGACGATATCCCGAATTTCTGTCTATCATCTCACTTCCGTCATCCGCAAAGAAATATATTGCAGGAGCTGCAGCACCTTCCGCTCTTGTTCCGTTGTATGAAAGTGTATATTTGCCCGCAACCGGAACATTAACACGGATCATAAGGAAGCCGCCGCTTGAAAAGCTTCCGTAGCTGCTTACCGGATAGTTCTGCCAGAGTGCATTCTGTTTTGCAGCAATTGCGAGTGTTCCCGGGGTATAGTCCATTGCCCATTCCCAATCATCGGTCTTTGACTGATTGATGACGTTGAACGGCGCAACTGTGTTACCTGACGCATCAGTTGTAACCGTTGCGTTATAACCCATAAGCTTTGTGTTATAAAGCAATCCGCCGCTTGCATTGCGCAGACCGTCGATTGTATACCATGTTTTACCTGCCGGGGCAGCAGAATACTTGTACAGATTTGTGCTGAGCACATCAAACGCCACTCTGTAGTTCAATTCACGCGGCTCATCGGGTATTTCAGGCGCTGTATATGGAGTAAGCTTTACACCTGACAGATTGAAAGTCTGATAGTTCGTTGCGGAATCAGGGTCTGTCGCCGCATCATATGCATCGGGCATATGGAAGGAAACAAAATATTCACCCGGAGCGGAAACTGTTACTTTTCCTATATCTGCATATTCATCGTCTGCCGCAGAGCCTGTTCTTGAACTCCACTTTCCGATTTCAGAAAGATTTCCAAGAAGGTTTGCAAATGTGTTGTGCCACGCATAACCTTCAATTCGTGTGTCGGACGCCTTTCCGAAATGAACTGTCGGAATTGCGCCGTTTGCCGCCTTCGGGCCTTTTGCTGAAAGCATATATTCGCCCGGTGCAGAAACCTTTATACGCAATGTGACATGTGGGCGATAAGACATATAGCTTTCGCCGAATCTGCCGTTTTCTTTGAATCCTGCAAAAAGCGTCTTTGATGTCATACTCCACGATGTGAGACCGTTCGCCACCGCCTGAGTTCCTCCTGCAGGCTTATCTGCCGTGAACAAACGGGGATACTCAATGGAATATGCATCTGTACCATTAAGATTCATAGTTGCATACGGCTCGCACGCGGCTCCGCTCGCATCGACAGAAAGCGTTGCAAGCCAATCGGCAAGCGCGAAATTATAAAGTGCGCCGTTGGAACGGATACCCTGATCATCAACATTTGCAGTTGAGAGCTTTGGCATTTTATCTGTATGAAGTGAGCCTGTTGTTATGTTATATTCATACACGCGCGGCTCTACATTAGGAGTAAGCTTTACGCCGGAGAGATTGAACGTCTGATAGTTCGTCGCAGAGTCTGGGTCTATTGCTGCATCATATGCTTCCGGCATACTGAATACGACAAAATATTCGCCCGGAGCGGAAACTGTTACTTTTCCTATATCTGCATATTCATCGTCTGCCGCAGAACCTGTTCTTGAACTCCACTTACCAATCTCAGAAAGACTTCCGAAAAGATTTGCAAAGGTATCATGCCATGCATAACCTTCTATTCTTGTATCTGAAGCTTTACCGAAATGTACGGTCGGAATTGCACCGTTTGCCGCTTTCGGTCCCTTTGCCGCAAGCGTATACTCACCCGGAGCAGAAACCTTTATACGAAGCGTTACGTGTGGACGATAGCTCATATAAGCTTCTCCAAAACGTCCTTTTTCTTTAAAGCCTGCAAACAAAGTCTTCGCTGTCATACTCCACGAGGAAAGGCCGTTTGCTATTGTCTGTGTTCCTCCTGCCGGTTTGTCCACAGTGAACAAGCGCGGATACTCAATTGAATATGTATCCGTTTTGCTCAGATCCATCGTCGCATATGGGTCGCACGCGCTTCCGTTTGCATCCACAGAAAGCGTTGCAAGCCAATCGGCAAGCGCAAAGTTATATAGCGCACCGTTATTTCTAAGTCCAAGGTCGTCCGAGTTTGCTGTTGACAACTTCGGCATCTTATCCGCGTGAAGTGCTCCTGTTGTTATGTTGTACTCATGTACACGCGGCTCTGTATTAGCTTTTTCTTCCTCCGCGTATGACATCGTCGGAAGAAGCGATAGCATCATGACAAAAACAAGTATGAGGGATATAATCCGCTTTGTTTTCATTTCTTTTTCCTCCTTATACATAACTTGCAGTATCAATATATGAGCCTGCAACAATGGCTGCATTTTTCTCCGCGGCAAACACAACCGGGAGCATCGCCATCAGAATGCCCAACGAGAGAATGATTGCCATAATTTTTTTCATAACAAAACTCCTCCTTGATGTAATATTTCTTTAATATAATTTTATTTACATTTTTCTTTAAAGTCAACAAAAACGAGGTGTCAAATATGCCCATTTATCTTTCAGCAAAACAAACCCAAACTCTTGTTCTTGACGGATTTTTAAGGCATATGCTATAATTGCCTTATAGGATTGAGGTGATATTTATGCCATCGCGTTTTCCTGACAAATACTATCCGCTCACCATAGACAACGATTTCAAAATGTATTGGCTTCCTCTGCTCGTTGAAACCTGCAGGCAGAAAAAAGATGATTTTTTTCATCGCCACGATTTTGTTCAGATATGGTATGTGCTTGAAGGAGAGCTTGTGCACAGAATCGGTGATGATGTTTTTCATATGAAGCCGGGTTCTTGTTCTGTTGTGCTTCCTTATGTCAAGCATTTTCTCGATATGACCACAGTGGAAAAGCCTCCATATCTGCTCTCGTTGTCATTTACAGACAGTTTTCTCATAGACCGCGGACACCGTTTCTTTTCATATTCAAACCGACATGCACGCTTTGAGGAATGCAATGTTCCGACGTTTGTTCAGCTCGAAGGCGAAAAACACACAATCGCAGATGACCTTTCAAACAAAATGCTCGCCGAATTTGCCCGGCACAAAAATATGAATTTTGATGTACTCGCCGCATATCTTGCGGAATTTCTGCGGCTCTTCTGCGTCGGTGATACAGATGACAAAGGCTTTCTCTGCATCAGGGAAAGTGCAAATGCTATTACAAATTCTATCCGTTATATGAAGGAAAACCTGAATAAGAAAATAACACTTGACCAACTCTGCGCCGTTGCCTGTATGTCGCGTTCTGTATATACAAGAAATTTCCGTGCAGTTACCGGAACGAGCTCTGCCACATTTCTTCTCGGAATGCGTGTCGCTCTTGCCCGTCAGCTTCTCACTCTCACAGATATGAAGGTTGATGATGTTGCAAAACGCGTCGGTCTGAATGACAAAGCAAGACTCGCACACGTTTTTTCCGAATATATTCAGATGACCCCATCGCAATATCGGAAAGAACTCAGAAGCACCCATACAATCGAGCACCAGGACTATCTTGAGCGTTGGGCCTGGTTTAACAAAGAAGACTTTGAATATCAGGATTTATCAGCCCGTTGAAATTGCGGTTCACGCGAGGCGGAGACAGGATTCGTCTCCGCTTTTTCATTTTAAATCGCTCTTATCTGCCGCAAAGCTCTTCAATAACAGACTTTGCCGCCGATTCATATATCTCTTCCCATTCATCGGACAGCATACATTCAATGCTCTCATATCCGCCGTTGTTATACGCAGATTTCGGTGCGCCATAATGGAAATATCCGTTTGTATACCCGATGACAAAGGTTTTTTCATACGGAGACATCGCGCGCACTTTTCTTCCGATTTCGGACAGCGGTTCAACAGGCGCAGTTATAAGAACGGCATCACCGATTTTTATTCCGACAATCTCACTCTCTGCATCTGCATTTTCAAAGGAAGCGTTGTAGTTTTCGTGCCATTCTATCGTTTCAAGCGTTGTCGCAAGCTTTGACAGCCTTTCCATCACTTCTATATTTTTCAGATATTTCTCAATATTGGCACGGTTTATTTTATCCTGATTTTTCAGATGCGCTTTACCCTGCTCCTCTTCCCTGATATATTCATATGCATATCCGATGGGATATTCAGGACTTGTCAGATACTTCATATAAAGAGGCAGAAAAGCTTTAAAATTCAACGGACAATTCCCAAGCATTGCAAAAAGCTGTTCTCTCTCTTTCAGGAGTGCCTCGCGAACCTTCGGAATATCACGCCTTCTCGGGAACACAAGTTCCCTGCGGCAATCGCTTATATCAGCATTTTGTGTTTTAATATCTTTTACCGCTTCCAGCACGGAAAGCCCGAGAAGCTTGCCCCATATTTCACAATTCTTTGGCTTGTCGTAGTTTTTATAATCAACCTCTGTGACATCACCGCCGCAGCTCTGGAACATCATTGCCATTGCACCTGTATGCTTTTCGACAATATTTTCCGCTATGCCCGGGAAGTTCGCCGTCGGCAGATTGTTTGCATATCCGAGCAGAGGATGGCAACCGAAAGTGAACATAACACACAGCGGCGAGCCTTCTTCTTTATCAAACCTCAACACACCGATTGTGTCATCGACATATTGAAGCCCCTGAATATCGGAATCAGAAGGGCACGGATGAGCTTGTCTTATTGTCCAGGCGCTTCCATCCTTTAGCGTGAGCGTCCTGTTTATCGCAAAATCGGAATTCCGCCCTGTTGCTGAACCAACCGTAACAGGTACTGCCGTTTTTTCAGCAAGTTCAATTCCCTGAAGTATTTTCTGAGCAACGACAGCTTCTTCCTGTATCATGGGCTGAAACGTGTGTGTATGTGTGACTCCACAGACAAAAGTGTCAACTCCGCGACCTGAGACCTCTTTTTTCAGGCCTGCGAAGAAATCATCGGAGAGCTCACTTATTCCTCCACCCATACTTATATAATCAAGTGATACAAATACATATCTCTTCTCCATATATCTGAGCGCAAGAATTTTTGCATATAACGGATCGTTTATAACAACCTTATCCGTGCTTATTTCGACTCTTGCAACACCTGCAAAAATTTTATTCTCCATTTAAACCTCCATTTTTACATATTTCAATTATAATAATACACTTTTCCATCTGTTTTGTATTTAGATTAAATTCACAATCCAACTCTGAAAATAGCACAAAATGCGCCTGCGATGTTGAATTTTGTGCTATTATGATATATACTGTAAAAGAGGTGGTAGCTTTGGACATACACGTATTCTGGGTTGATGATCTTGTAGCGGCGCAAGTCAAGCCGCACACACACGATTTTTACCAGCTTACCTTCTGTAAAAAGCGCGGTGGAAATATTTCGATCGGTGAAACAAAATATGAAGCAAAAGAGGGATTTATATATCTTGCAACCCCCTTCACCTCACACGCAATGGAGAACCACGACGGAATGCAGATTCTTGAAGTCAAATTCATCGCCGACGAGGAAACAGGTAAAAAGCTCGACACCCTCCCACCGGTTTTTAATCTTAAAAGCATCGACTTCGCAGAGGAAATGCTCAGGCTATGTGTAAGCGAAGGAATGAAGGGCGAAAATTATTTCCGCGAAGCAGTCAATTATTCGTTCCGTCTGTTTTTCATATCTATATCGAGAGCTTTTTCAGGCTCTGTCAAAAGAGATAAAAACAATATATTCAGAATCCCTGAAAACGCTGATGAAAACAGAGATATAATGATACTGAACCTTAAATATTATATGGAGGATCATCTCAGTGAGGCTATCACGCTCGATTCCCTTGCGGATACAGTACATTTTAACAAAAGCTACTTTGTCAAGCGTTTTAAGCTTCTTATGGGAGCATCGCCGATGAAATATCTTAATACAATGCGAATAGAGCGCTCAAAGCAGCTTCTCAGGCAAACCGAGCTTTCTATATCTGAAATAGCCGCCAAAACCGGATTCCCAAGCCCACACTATTTCAGCAGATTATTCAAAGCACACGTCGGCATTCCACCAAAAGATTTCAGAAACCAAAAAGAAAAATAAATCGAAAAGGAGATTTTTCATATGCAAATACTTGCAATCGGCAACAGTTTTTCTCAGGATGCAACAAAATATCTTCACGACATCGCAAAGTGCGACGGCGAAAAACTGACTGTTGTAAACCTCTATATCGGCGGTTGCCCACTTTCCCGACATTATCGCAATATGCTTTCTAAAGAGAAGGCATATTCTCTCGAATTCAACGGAGCGAGCACAGGTTTCTTCGTAAATCTCGATGAGGCACTTCTCTCACGCGACTGGGATTACATCACAGTCCAGCAGGCCAGCAAAAGCAGCATCGACTATGACACTTATCAGCCATATCTTGAGGATCTTACATCTTATATTCGTATGTGCTGCCCGAAAGCAAAGCTTATTATGCACGAAACCTGGGCATATGAAGAAGGCTGCAAAGCGCTTTCCGACAACGGATTTTCAACCGGAAAAGAGATGTATGATGCTTTGCACTCCGCATATGGAACTGCCGCCTATTCCATGGACGCATATATGACAATCCCGTCCGGCACTCTTTTTCAGTCTCTTGCAGAAAAGGGGCTGAACATTCACAGAGACACTCAGCACGCAAGCTTCGGCATCGGAAGATATGCGCTCGCTCTCTTGTGGTACACCTGCCTGACAGGAGCAGATTGCACCAAGAACACATTCAATGAGTTTGACGAGGAAATATCCACGGAGGATATTGAAACCATCAAAAACTGCATCAGCAGCCTCACAAAAAACTGAATATAAATTGCTCTGTTTCAAAAACAAAAACCGTTCGGGAAACCCCGAACGGTTTTATATTTGTGTCTTAATATAGCATCACGCCATTATTGAGAGCTTGCTCAAATCGATTTCACATTCAAGCTTCTCGCCTGCAAAAAAGCGTTCAGCCTCTTCACAGGTGTGCTCACCGACGCGGAAGGCGCCGTTTGTTTCAAATCCTGCAACGTGAGGGAGAAGAACAACATTGTCCATCTTACGCAACGGATTGTCAACAGCCGGAGGCTCAGGCCAATATACATCAAGAATCGCAGTAAAGCGATTTTTCGCACATTCCTTTATAAGCGCAGCCTCATCAATCAGCTTGCCGCGTGCAGTGTTTATGAGAATCGAGCCGTCTCTGATAAGCGGAATATTTGTCTCGTTGAGCATATTATCTGTCTCCGGAATACTCGGTGCGTGGATGCTTATGACATCACTTTCCGCAAGAAGTTCTGAAAGCTCTCGTTTTTCCGCGCCAAGCTCATCACGTATCTGTTCCTTGGTCAGCGTCGGATCGTAAACAAGAATATCAACACGGAAATCCCTCAGAAGCTTAATGAAATAACGCCCGGCAAAACCTGCACCGATGACGCCGATTTTTATATTATAAAAATCTTTGATCTTATGGTTATTTTCATTCCACATACCCTTCTTCATATCATTGGGCAGAAAGAACGCCCCCTTGCAGGCAGCCAGCGCAAGGCCGAGAGTTGTTTCAGCGACTCCTCGGCTCAATTCATTTGCCGATGAGGCGACTCTTATTCCTCGTTCAATAAGCGCAGGAGTGACGACAGGCTTTACAGACCCGGCCGCATGGATAAGCATACGAAGGTCAGGGCACAGTGCCAGAATCTCCTCGTCTATCTCAGGAGACTGCCACGAGGTAATTATTACTTCTGCACCCTTCACAAAATCAAGAACATATTCTCTGTCAAGAAAATCGTCTCTGTCATATACAGACAACTCGCCGAGCGCGGATAATCTGTCGATGTGCTGATCTGTAAAAACTCTTCTTCTGCCGAAATTTGATATAAGAAATGCTATTTTGCTCATTGTCTTTCTCCTTAAGTCGGTCAATATACACGGCGGCGTAACACCGCCGTGTATATTCTAATTCTATTTGCTTGTATAGTCAAGAATTCTCTTGATAAGAACTGCAACTTCGGCGCGTGTTGTGTAATCGGTCGGGGCAATTTGGCCGCTCTTTCCGTTGACGAGTTCTGCAGAGATGAGCGCTGATACTGCTTCTTTTGCGTAGTCTGCGACTGAAGCGAAGTCTGCAAACGCCTCATCCGTGCTCAGCGGTCCCCCTTCTCCCACCGGAGAAGGCTTTTTGTTGATCTGCTCCATAGCGCGGTATACGATCGTCATCATATCCTGACGTGTTATTGTATTACGCGGCGCATACTTATTATCACCGATGCCGTTTACAATGCCTGTATTTCTTGCGATTGCAAGCTCAGCTGCAAAGTAGTCGCTTGCCGCTACATCTGCGAAGTTCTCTTTGTTCTCCGATTCAAGCTTGAATGCACGGACAAGAAGAAGTGCGAAGTCTGCCCTTGTGATGTTTGCAGCCGGTGAGAATGTATTCTCGCTTGTTCCCTTTATTATTCCTTCATCAGCAAGGGCGTTGATAGCATCTGCCGCCCACGCGTGTGCGCCAAGGTCAACAAAACGCACTTTTTCGGCTCCCTCTCCGAGGGAGCTGTCGGCATCGCCGACTGAGGAAGTTTCATCGTTCTTATCGTCTGACGGTGTTGACGGAGCCGGAGCAGCTCCACCGCCGCCACCTGCACCGCCTGCGCCACCGCCGGAAGTGCCCGGTGTCGAAGGTGTTGATGGTTCGCTCGGAGTTGAAGGTGTGCTCGGTGTCTGTGAGCCTGCGCCTGTGGTTGAACCATAGACCATTACCGTGAAATAGAGAGTGCTTATTCTTCCGCTCTCATCCACTGCGTCAATTCCGATAAGGTTTTCACCTGTCTGTGAGGACGTCGGTTTCCATGTTACAGTGCCGGTTTCTTCATTGAAGCTTGCGCCTCTCGGAAGCGTGCGTTCTGCATATGTAACCTCGCTTCCGACCGGAGAGCTTGCATTGACATCGATTGTCATGCTGTCTCCTGCCTTTGATGCAAGAGAATCGCTTACCGCATCAAATATCGGTGCAAGATCCTCTTCGCTTGACATCGGGATTTTGAATCTGTCGTTTTCTGCAACATCATAGTCATATCCCTGTGAAAAATCGAACTTATCAACGTAGCCGCCCACAACGGTTACTCCGCCGAGATCAAGTCTCGCGCTCATTCCGTCATCTGCAAGCTCAACACCCTCAATAAAGAATGTGCTGTTGCCCGGTCCGTCGTGATATACATTGATTATGCGATCACAGATAAGCTCTGCATCTTCTATCGGAGAATCGAATTCTACATCGATGTAGTTATCAAACGAAATTTCTGTATTATATCCCGTTATATAACCGTTTACCGAAGGTGTCGCTTCTGTTATATCGCCTATCGTGTCACCGTCATTTATGTAGCTGTAAAGCTTATTCTTCTCAGCATCAACCGTCCATACACCAACAAAGCCTCGGAATGTAAACTCATAGTCGCCGTCACGGACTGTATAGGTTTTTGAATTATCCTGAGCATACATTACATAATCAATTCTGCCATCGCAAAGCTCAACCTTGACAGCAGCATACTTGTCTGTACCTGTATCTCCGTCAGGAATCATCTCAACTCTTGAAATATTGCTGATATAACGTTCTCTGTTATACGGCTCGATTACTGTCGTAAAGAGCGTATTGAGTCCGTTGCCCTTACGTCGGACAAGCATATGCTCAAAATACTTGATTTTGTCAAGATTTGCCTTATCGCGCGGCGGATATCCCTTTGCAAAGGTTACTTCATCCGGAGCAAAGTCGTTGACCATTGTAAGGCGGAGATTGATATCCATTTTTGCCGAATTCCTTGTATGCCTGTTGAAATCAAGAATTTCAAAATCAACATAGAACGGCTCATTTACTGCTATATCCGGATTGTCTGCACGGCGAACATCAAAGAGCCACGTATAACCTCTCGGATACTTCAGGCGCTGATATACATTTGTCGTAACTGTCCACGGGTCATTTCCGAACGGAACATCCACTCCTGCATATGAGCCCGAAGGCTGAACATAGATGTCAAGATTATCAGAATAGCCACCGATTTCCTCGCTTGCCGCGTGGAAGGAATAAAGGTGATCGTCTCCACCGAGAATCTTGAAGAAGTCAACGCCATAGGAAACCTCGCTGTCATAGTCAATCATAACAACAGTTCTTCTATATTCGTCCGTTTCGTCATATACCTCCGGAACATCGACATCCATTACCTTTACGCGTGTATCCTTTGCGTCAAAGTGGAGCGGCTCGCCCGATTCTGAAGGCTTGAGCTGAATCTTCTCATTGACTGTAACTGCGTTGTGTGCAATGGTTGTGTTTGTCCACTGCTCACGGCTCGGAGCTGTGCTCGTGCCCTCAGGATATCCGTTCTCAGGGGCAAGATCAACACCATATGCCTGAACACCGAGATTGAGCATATCACCGTGTGAGTGTGACATCTGACCGCCAAAATACATCCAGAAGTCACGTGTTGTGTCTTTTATCTCATCAGCACCGATAGTATCGTAGAACTTGCCGTCACGAAGTGCTGCAAAACCATAGCCCGTCATGATGGAGCTCTTGTTGTAGTCATACTCGCCATATGTGTCGATTATATCAAGAACTTCGCTCTTGATAGTTTCAGGATTCTTTGTAAAGATATCATAATGGATGTTATCGAGGTTACCGTTCTTTGCCATCGCATTCTGATAGAGCAGCTGAGCAATTTCTATTGCACTCTGCTTTGTTTCTTCCTTTTCGCGTGTATACTTAAACGCATTCGGCAGGAATGTCGCATCATCCGGGAATATTGAGAAGTCGCCCGCTCCCGAAGAGTCACCGATTGACGGAACACCTCTTCCCAGAAGAATGAACTTATTCCAAGCCTTTGCCATCTCGATATACTTAGGATTATCCCAAAGCGAATAGCCACCGTTATTTTCGTAATCGGAAAGCATATTTGCAAGCTCTTCAAGATCCTGGAACCAGATTCTGTTGTATGCAGGAGATTCGTTTCCGAAACCGTCACGTGTTACGAGGTCAACGAGAGTTGTGTAGACATCTGCACCTGTAAGCGACGGCGGAACCTGCGTAAGTTTACCTGTTCTGAATACCCAATCGAGAATTTCCGGAGTCTGGTCTGCGCGGTCGAGAACTACGCCTGCCGCTGCAACCGTTGACTGATGGAATCCGAAGTTACCATAGAGCTGATACTCCGTGGCAGCAACATACTGATTGTATACGAAGTTGTTTTCAATATTCTCGCGTATTGCGTTTGCATCGGATTTATCTCCGATTGACGGATACTGTTCCGCCTTCCTGCGCAAGAATTTCTGAACATCCTCATTCTCATACATCGGGAAGAGAGCATCATATGCATAAATATAGTTCTTATTTCTCTGTGCTTCCCAGTTTGCTGTTATGATTTTACCGTATTTTGTGTTACCCCAGTCTCCGCCGAACGGAAGTGAGCCATTCGGATTGAAATCGGGATAGAGATCTGCAAGCCTGTCAAGCATAACGGCGCCGAGCTTTCCATAGCGCTCATCACCTGTGTAGATATATGCTGTTGCGAGCTTTGTTATTGCATTATATACTTCTGCTGCACAGTTCTTTCCGCTCTGATACCAAAGACCGAAATGATTGTAGAACCATATATATGTATGAACCTCACGCAGAGTGGGTGTTGCCATTCTGCCTGTCTCATAGCCATAACCATCATCAACACCCCATACATCGGCGATGTTCTCCGGCTCCTTCGGAAGCTCTCCCCAACCGTGTGTTATCGGGTCTCCCGTTCTCGGGTCAAGCCCCGTTTTGCGAAGCTCCGGATAGAGGTCATTCTTGAGATATCCATAGCCATATGTTCCACCAAACATCTCAAGGTGCTTTTCAAGCGCAAGCTCTCGGTTGAATAAACCTGTTTCCGGATCCAGACCGAGCTTATAGAAGCTTGCAAAATCATTTGACGGGAAGAAGCGCTTACATTTCGGGCACTGTACCTTCCACGGATTGTTCAGCGGGTCGGTAATATAGGGATAGATATTTGTTATAAGAGAAATATTTTCTCCGCAATAGCGACAGTAAATTCTGTCTGTGTCACCTTTCAGGCCAACACTCATAGAGCGCGGAATTCCCTCGCCCGGAATCATATCCCAGAGGTCTTCCATCGAATATTTAAGATATTTTTCTGCTTCGGCTATTGCCACATCGGCCTCAGCCCTTGCCCAACTGTATTTCTTTATATTCTCTCTTGCAGCATTAACCTTTTCTTCTGTGTAGTATGTGCGTGAGACCTTGCCTTTTCGCACATAAACCTCTGCACTTCCGACTGCCTCTTCTCCGTTTGCAAGCGTTACGGATGCAGTTACATATGCGCTGCCTTCAGCCTTTGCCGTAAGCAAGCCTTCTGATGTAACGGAAATCTTATCGGCAAATTCCTCTGAAACATTCCAGACAACCTCTGCGCCCTGCATATCAACAGCCTTGCCGGCCATTGTCATTGCCTTCGCAGAAAGCTTCGCATTACTTTCCGGACGGAGCGTGAGCGATGGATCTGCCGATATTTCGACAACACCGTAATAATCCTCAAGCACGTCCACAGTGTTCTCATACAGAGTTTTGCCTGTAGTGCTGTCTTTTGCCTTTATTGTCGTTCTGCCTGCAGCGGTTGCTCTGAGCTCTGCGCCGTTGAAGGAAATCAGATTTTCATCTGAGCTTTCCCATTCAACCGAAGGCTTTGTTGCAACAGCGCTGCCGTCTGCTTTTTTATAGGAAAGAACCATATCAACAGCTTCGCCTGTATAATATGTGTTTCTTTCATTCTCAAGCTCGCCGATTATATCGGCAACTGTGATTGAAATAACCTTTTCAAAGCTCTCGCTCCTGTCTTTGCGCTCTGCCTTTATGGTAACCTCTGCAGTTCCGTTTGCAAGCGCGCTGATATTTCCCTTTGCATCAACACTTACAACAGCTGCGCCGCTTCCGTCATCCGCTGAAGAAGCTGTAACTTCATAGCTTACATCAAGAAGTTCGTCATCAGTCTCCTCCCATGCATAGACAAAGCTCTCAGCGGTTGCCATTCTTGCATGAGGATTTGCGCTTTCACCAACGATGAGACAGAACGCATCTTCCTCTGTGATTATGCCTGTCATATCGAAGCTCTGCGGCTCTGCATCGAAATAAAGTGTTCTAAAAATCTGTGTATAGGTTACCGCTTCTCTCTCGTTTGGCAGGAGCACGAACTCAAACGTGTGATTTCCTGCATCGAGATAATATGCCGAAAGTGATTTTGCAGGAACCTCTCTCGTCTTTCCGTTGAGCTGAAGCGAGAATTCTCCTATGTATCTGCCATCAGCATATACAGAAATTCTCTCTGCACCGTCAACGCCGTTTGCACGACCTGAAATCGAAACATCGTAGAGGCCGCTGTACGGCACTTTCGCATGGATCACAACCTTCTGACCGGGAGCATTTGTCTGAGCAAAAAGGCCGAAGGAGAAAAGCTGGAATCTCGCAGTCTTTGAGGATGCCACCGTATCCGGCTCCCATCCGTCAACCTCGATGTCAATAAGCTTTATAAGCGTTTCCTTTGAAGCGGCAAAGTCATAACCGAAGCTTCTCGGGTCACTGTCCGAAGAGGCTTCAACCGTTATCTCGAAACCTTCTGCAGTCTCAACACTCTGTCCGCCCATTTTGAGCACTGCGCCGAGTTTTGCTGTCGCTCCGGGAATTTCACCGAATACAACACCGTTTTCATCGATGCTTACAGCACCTGCTGTGCTCGTTTCATAAATCTTCCATTCTACCGTTGCGCCCGGATAGAACTTTTCAATCGCTCCATTTACATCAAGGCTTCTTCCGTCCTCGAAGTTTACAGTAAGCGTAAGCTGACTGTCACGAAGATATCCGACTGTAGCCGCACCGGAAACCGAAACAGACGCTATCCTGCTGTTGTCAGTAACCGTTATCTTCGCATCACAGGTTTTCGTAATACCGTCCTTTATGACGACAACAGATACAACGCCTTCACCTGCGCGAAGAGCTGTTACAACACCGCTCTTATCAACAGAAACGATATCCGGAGTCTTTGCTCTGTATTCTATATACGCACCTTCAAGCGAAATTTCCTCGCCGTTTGTGAGATATCCGACAGGCACAAGCTGTGCCGTCTTATCCTCATCTGCGAACTCTATTGTAACGTCTTCTGTCTTTACACCTTCAAAGCTGACGGAATATACCGAAACGGCATATGTCGCCTTGACAGCCTTCCCTTCAATCTCAGCTGTCGCGATTACTTCTGCCTTGCCTTCCTTTATTCCCGTGATTTCTCCGGTTTGGGCATCAACTGTCAGTATGCTTTCATCAGAGCTTTCAAATGTTATATCAACGCCTGAAATCTCTTCTCCTCTCAGGTTATAAGCTTTTGCCGAAACGCTTCCGCTGTCACCGACGCCAAGCTTCTTTGTTCCTCCTACAACGATATTGTCGGATGCCTGACTGAGCGTTAAGCTCTTGAAGAGAGAATAATAGTTTCCGCCTGTGCTTTCAAGGCTGTCAGGGCCTGAAACCGCCTTGACAATAAGGAAATACTCACCCTCGCGCAGGAAGATATTCTTATATGTCGGCAGATCCTCTGTCGGCCCCATCTTTACCGAGCCGATATAATACTCACTCTTCGGATTGAGAATTCGAAGTGCGTTTCCTATACCTGCACCACGATCGTTATTGGAGTTTACCGCAACAAGCCTGTCTGCGCCAAATTCGCCGCCTACCGTTGTGGAAACGAGATACATTTCAACCTGATAGCCATATGCAATCTCATCCCAATCAAGCTTCGGCGTGTAGAGACCGGTCTGCCCAACCTTGAGCTTCATAACAAATCCGCTGTTTACAGTTCCCTCTTTTCCCTGCTCATAGAGCGGAGCGTCACCGTCTATCGGAGCTTCGGGAATTGTTACGTCCATATTGGTTGCATCAATATATCCGCCATATGCACCTCGAGTTCCGCAGAAGGTCCAGGGTGCTGTCTTCGTGAGATCGAGATCAGGATATTCTCCGAATTTTGCGACCTTCGGGAAATCAGCATAAGGAATTCTTCCCGTTGCGTTTTTGATTACACTGTAGTTGAACAGATATTTAATCTCAGGAATCGGCTTTTTGAGATCATTTGCTTCAACTCTGAATGTTCCCTTTGTCTTGTCAGCATAGGTTGCTGTAATAGTTGCCTCACCTTCGGCAAGAACCTTGATCTTGCCGTTCTCAACAGCAACGATGCCTGCAGGCTCTATTGAATAGGAAACCTCTGCATTTTCAATTTCTTTTCCATAAGCATCCTTTACAACAGTATTGAGAACATATTCTTCTCCGACCTCGATAATATCTGCATCAACAGACATTTCAACTGTCGGCAACGCCTCGAAAAGCTTTACATTGCGAAGATAGAGGTAGTGCTTGCCGCTTGTTGTATTCGGATTATCGGAGTTCATATCAAATACAAGATAATACTCTCCGCGTTTCTTCGCCGTCACGGTTCCGATTTCAAGATATCCTGTTTCTCCGCTTCCTCTCGTGTCGAAATATCCGACAGAGGTCATCTTTGAAATATCGTCACGAGAAAGATTCGGATAGTCTGCAGCGTTCACAAAATAGATATCCGCACCTGCGCCCGATGCATGTCTGTTTGCATTGATTGCAAGCTTATAGTCGCCTTTATTGGGAACTTTGAGCTTGAATATGAGAGCAGACGTCGGGAGCGCTTTTCCGTAATCTGTTGTCTTTATGTCAAAGTTTATCTGATTTGCTGCCATATTGAAAGAAGCAGAGCTCATCGGAGCGAGCATCCACTGTCCAAGGCTTGCATCTATCGCATCATATGTTCTCAGGAATTCAACATTTCTGAGAACTCCGCCATACAAGCCGTTGACCTTGTTTTCCGCTGTTACTGTCGCCTTTTCAACAGTTTCTGCAGAAAGAGCCGTTGTCTTGAAGATATATTCGACGCTCACACCCGCGTTGCCTTCATCCTTCGGCAAAACGGTTATATTTACGCTATCTGAAAGCTCTTTTCCTCCGACAGAAACAGTAGCCTTAAGCGTTGTGCTTCCAACGCTAAGTGCCGTTATAACTCCGTTTGCAACGGAAATTATGCTGTTGTCATATTCATATGCTACAGAAGGAGCATTACCGCCCATACCTGCAACTTTCGCAGAAAGCTCTGCTGTCTGACCTACCTCAAGCTCTTTTTCCGTAACAGTAAGATCAAGTGTTACCTCAGTTTCCGTAAGCGTCATATCCATAAGCGAGAGGCCTGCATACGGCGGCTTCTCACCGTCACCGCTTACAGAATCGGTTGTATTCCTGATATGGAAAATAAGATAATAATCTTTTGCTTCGAGTGAAATCGGACTGAAGCCGTCAAACTTTTTATTGGCATTGGCACTGCCGTCTGTTATAAGCGTGCAGGCCTTTCTGTCGGCCGGTGCCGCCTTGATTGCCGCGGCAAGTCCGTCTGCCGTTGTAAGGTCAATATTGGCATAGCCTGCATAATCTGCCGGCACGAGATATACATCGGATTCATAGCCATACATCCACTGTCTTGTCTGGCAAGTGAATGACGGGATATACAAGCCGGGATCTGTGACATTTATCTTAAAGGCCATTACGGCAGTATCTGCTATTGCCGCAGGCGCGTCGGCATATTTGATTGTAAACGCAGACAAAGCAGCCGTTGCATAAGCGTTGTATGAGATATTTCTCTGTCCTACCCACGCCCACTTGGATTTTGACACTCCTGTGTCAAAGCTGTCATAGTATTTGCCCGGATTTGCATATGCAGAATACTGGAGAGTTCCCGATACTCCGAGCGCACTTGATTTGAACACATAGGTTTCGACATTGTCCGTTATCGGTGGCGTAACTGTAATTGTTACACTGTCGGATACCGTCATTCCCTTCATCTGTGCTTTTGCCTTGAGTGTTGTTGTTCCTGTCGCAAGAGCTGTTATTTTTCCGTTTGCAACAGATATTATATTCTCATCATATTCATATGTAACCGAAGGCGCTGCCTCACCTTGTGTGAGACCTTCAAACGAGGTTGTTATATCCGTTGTCGCGCCGACGATGAGTTTTTCCGAACCGACTGAAACATCAAGTGCCACAGCGGTTTCGGTCAAAGTCATATCGAGAACATTAAGAGCAACATAAGCAGGCTCGTCAACTGCTGTTGCTGCAACTGTATCGGTTATGTGCAGAATCACATAATAATCCTTTGCCTCGAGTGCTATTGAACCGTCGCAGTTATACACTTTGCCGTTGTTGTTTGTATCCGAATCTGTTGCAAACACACAAGCCTTGCTGCCTGCAGGCGCTGCCTTTATCGCAGCTGCAAGCCCGTCTGCCGTTGTGAGGTCAATATTTGCATAACCTTCGAAATCTGCCGGCACAAAATAAAGATCGGACACGATTCCATAGTTTATCTGGCGGATTCTGCAAGTAAACGATGGAATATATATACCCGGGTCTGTTACGTTTATCTTAAACGCTATCGCCGCAGTGTTTGCTATCGCATCTGCCGCCTGAGCCTGTTTCAGCGTGAAGGAAGAAAATCCTGTTGATGCATACGCTGCACCGGACATTCCTCTCTGCCCTACCCACGCCCATTTGGATTTTGACACTCCTGTATCAAATCCTGCGTAGTATTCACCCGGGTTTACATAGCTTTCAAAATGAAGCGTCGATGATAAACCGAGCGCCGTGGATGTGAATACATATTTCTCTACATTGTCTGTTTTAGACGGTGTGACATTGATCGTCACAGTATCAGAAACGCTTACTCCGTTTATCTGAGCTTTTGCCTTGATTGTCGCCGTTCCGACTTCAAGAGCCGTTACCACTCCGTTTACTACCGAGACAATATCTTCATCATATTCATATGTAACCGAAGGTGCTGCCGCACCTTGTGCGAGACCTTCAAATTCTGCTGTAAGAGTTGCCTTACCGCCTACTTCGATAGTATCCTTTGATGCTGTCAGCTTCATCGAAGCATCTGTTTCCGTAAGGGTCATATCGAGAATATTGAGCGCAACATATGCAGGGTCATCTACAGCGGTTGCTGCAACCGTATCCGTAATATGGAAAATTACATAGTAGTCTTTTGCTTCAAGAGCTACTGTGTTATCGCCGGTGTACACCTTACCGTTGCTGTTCGTATCCGAATCTGTTGCAAACACACAAGCCTTGCTGCCTGCAGGCGCTGCCTTTATCGCAGCTGCAAGCCCGTCTGCCGTTGTGAGGTCAATATTTGCATAACCTTCGAAATCTGCCGGCACAAAATAAAGATCAGACACGATTCCATACTGTATCTGGCGGACTCTGCAATTAAAAGACGGCGAATAGGTACCAGGCTCTGTTACGTTTATCTTAAACGCTATCGCCGCAGTGTTTGCTATCGCATCTGCCGCCTGTGCCTGCTTCAGCGTGAAGGAAGAAAATCCTGTTGATGCATATGCCGCACCGGACATTCCTCTCTGCCCTACCCACGCCCATTTGGATTTTGACACTCCTGTATCAAATCCTGCGTAGTATTCGCCTGGGTTTACATAGCTTTCAAAATGAAGCGTCGATGATAAACCGAGCGCCGTGGATGTAAATACATATTTCTCTGTATTTGTTCCACCTGAAGCACTTACCGGTATTGCCGGCAGCAATGCAATCATCATGCATAGCGCCACAAGCAATGATACGGTTCGCTTTGCGTTCATTCTTTTCATTTTATTTCCTCCTTTGCTTTCAATGCAGTTTTGCATTATATTTTCATTATAGGCAACAAAATTTTTTAATTCAACACATCCTCGGTGTAATATTCTGTATTTTACTTTTTCCTCGCTCGACAAAGCTTTTCTTTTATGTTATATTAAATTTATCACAATAACAATGCGGACGGAGGGGATACAGTCATGGCATTTCCAAGCATATGCACACCATTGCAAAAATCCGATCAGCTCCCTATTATGGTCGATATAAATTGTTTGCGAAAGGTTGACTTGCCCCATTCCCACAACTATGTACACGTCTGTTATGTTCTCGCCGGAAGCATGACATTTTCTCTCGGAGAAAGAACCGAAACGCTCGGTCCCGGGAGCTGTGTTATTATCCTTCCTTATGTGAATCATTGCCTCAACACCTTCTCTTCAGAGGACACACCAATAACGGTTATGCTCTCATTTCAGGACAGTTTCCTGACTGACTATGGATATGAGTTTTTCTCCCACGCAAAGGAGCTTGCCAGGTTTGAGGGCAACAAGCTTCCTGATTTTCATAAATTCACATCGGAAGAAAAACAGCAGACGGATTTTCTTATTAGGCAGATAATAGCCGAATTCTCAAATCACTTTGATATGTCCTTTGAGCAATTGGCAAAACACCTCGCAGACTTTCTTCACATTCTCTGCACAGAGCCCTGCGTTGTTGATACAAAAAAAGCAGAGCTCATACAGGAGCACGCAATCGCAATAAG
This sequence comes from Oscillospiraceae bacterium, assembly GCA_017439555.1. Classification (GTDB taxonomy): domain Bacteria; phylum Bacillota; class Clostridia; order Oscillospirales; family JAAYXM01; genus SIG480. The sequence goes on from JAFSIZ010000031.1 coordinate 26,139, forward strand.
CTCATCAATAAAATATATGGCACTTCACTATGGTGAAAAAATATCAACAAGCGATTTATGCCGTATAGCTGCAATGTCCCAATGCGCCTATACTCGCAAATTCAAAGCCCTGACGGGAATGTCGCCCATAACATTCCTCACACGTGTCAGAGCTTCTGAGGCGCGCATGCTTCTGATTACGACAAATATGTCAATGAGCGAAATTGCCAAAGAAGTCGGTTTCTATGATAAATCGAGGTTTATTCACGCTTTCAAAACCGTTTTCGGAACTTCACCGATGGAACTGAAAAAGTCCTTTCCCCAAAGCATATTTGACATCCACGCAGCCACTAAATCACAGTGGGAATGGGTCGATAGATAGCAAAAACACACTAACAGCAAGTTAGTGTGTTTTTGCTTCTAAGGAATGGTCAACGCTCGTAAACCAACATCATTTGCGTGATAGGCAAACATCATAACAAAAAGACACCTTTGTCTTAATATACAAAGGTGTCTTTTTCTTGGAGGCGCCACCCAGATTTGAACTGGGGAATCAAGGTTTTGCAGACCCATGCCTTACCACTTGGCTATGGCGCCATATGAATTACGACAGGAACATTCTTGCTCCTGTCGTAACGATGGAGCGGAAGACGAGATTCGAACTCGCGACTTTCACCTTGGCAAGGTGACACTCTACCACTGAGTCACTCCCGCATAAATGGTGCCTCCGGTCGGAATCGAACCAACGACACGGGGATTTTCAGTCCCCTGCTCTACCGACTGAGCTACAGAGGCAAAAGACTGGCGACCCGGATGGGGCTCGAACCCACGACCTCTAGCGTGACAGGCTAGCGTTCTAACCAACTGAACTACCGGGCCGTATGGTGGGAACAACAGGGCTCGAACCTGTGACCCCCTGCTTGTAAGGCAGATGCTCTCCCAGCTGAGCTATGCTCCCA
>JAFSIZ010000032.1 GCA_017439555.1 Oscillospiraceae bacterium
CAAAATCCCTTGAAACATCGAGTTTCAAGGGATTTTCCGCTTGTTTTGCCCGAATGTCACCTCTCGGAGTATTCATATACACCTTCGGGTTCCATTCTGCCAATCTCACGCCTTTTTGGACAGCCCGTCAGCGTGTCGAAAGTTTTTCGACACGCTGTGACTCCGTTTTTTAAACGGAGTCAGTTTTATTGCTTGCCGCTATTGCAGAAATAAATATGGCTGTAAGATGGGCGGTTCAAAATACGGCGGCAGGTGAGATAATAAAAATATATTGCGAGTTTGGCTTGACTAATATTTTGAATTATTTTATACTTAACTCAATGATGAAAGCAGTTGCTTATTAAGGAAAAAGGAGAAGATGAAATGAGTTTGTTGACAAAAATTAAACCGGTTCCTCAGATTCTTGAGGAGACAGAGGGAAGAATAGTTCTCGGCGCGCTTGCTGAGCCGAATTTTAAAATAAATGCTTCGGGTATCAAGGGCGAGTTGGCTTTATCGGCAGTTGCTCTTCTCGAGAAACGCCTTTCGGAGCTTGCGGACGCCTGCGCGAAAAAGGCTGACGGAGAGGTTGAAATAGTGCTGGCTATTTCCGATAAAGCTCCTGAGGCGGTAAAAATAAACGCAGACCAGGCATACAGCATCGAAGCCGGGGGCAACAGTATCGTTCTGACAGGCTATGGAGAGGCAGGTCTCTATTATGCTGTGACGACGTTTATTCAGAGCATAGCTGTTGAAGATAATATAATCTCTCTTCCTGAGTTTTCTCTGCTTGACTGGCCTGACCTCAGAACGCGCGGACATTTTATGGAATGCCGCTTCGGATCAAATCTTATGACGCTCGAGGATTGGAAGGGCGTCGTTGACGATATGGTCGAAATGAAGATGAATCAGCTTGTTGTTGCGCTTTATGGATGCTGGTGCATTCAGTATGATGGCATTATAAGCGAATATATTTATATTCCTCTCGAAACGAGACCGGAGCTTCGCGTGGATGTTATCAAGCGCTATTATTCGCCGAAGGAAGATAAGTGGATAAACGAAACCGTCAGAGTTCCGATGGCTGAGAAAGACTTTTTCGGAGATCTTATTGCCTATGGAAAGCAGCGCGGCGTTGAAATTGTACCACTTTGGAACAGCTATGGTCACAATACGCTTCTTCCGAGAAAATATCCGGAAGTAAGCGCGAAGGATGAAAACGGAAATCTGACTTCACACGGCTTCTGTCTCTCGCATCCCGGAACATATGAGCTTCTCTATTCGATATTTGATGAAATCATAGACAAGTATCTCAGACCCAACGGAATCGAATCATTCCATATCGGGCTTGATGAGGTTGCGGATGATTTTGAGCTTGCAACAGACGTGAGCGATCCGTTCAAGGCATATTCTCCGTGGTGTAAGTGTGAAGAGTGTTCAAAGCTCACAAACGAAGAAAAGTTTTTAAACCACGCAATCAAGCTTATAAGCCATCTGAAATCTCGCGGAATGAAGAATGTATACATATATTCCGATATGCTTACAAAGATTGTCAAGCCGGAGAATTTCAAAAAGCTTCTTGTAGAGAACGATCTTCTCGATGTGACGGTCATTGACTGGTGGACATATACAAACAACAAAGAGCTTATGATGTTTGAAACAATGCATCCCGAGCTCGGCTTCCGATCGACTGTAAAGCCCTGGAACTCCTATTACCATTGGGATATGATTTTCGATTCGGTTCCGAATGTAAGACACCTCACAGAGCTTGCATATGAGGAGCAGAGCGCAGAGGGGCTACAGTCCTATTCGGCCTGGGATAAGAGCTGTGATAAAAACCATATGAGTATGGCGGATTATAGCTGGAACTTCGCAGGCACAGGCAGTGTCGGGGAATTCAACGACAGATATGCAATGCGCGAATTCCCGACGGCATATGAAGCTGCAAAGCGCGCGCTTGCCCTGATGGATGAGATAACCTTTGAGGGCCTTGATTTCAACCGTTTCAGCGATTTCCTTGTAGATAAAAAAGGACTCAGCAATGTTGCTCTTATGCGTTCGCTGACATATTACAGATATTCATATGTAAAGGCCGATAAGCCCTATCCGAGAAACTTCCCGGGTGAGCCGTTCTCTCTTGTTCTTTCCGAGAAGAACAGCTACACGGCGCAGCTTCGCGAAATTGCCAAGCTTGCAAAAGAGGCGCTCGAAATCTTTGAAAGGCTTTCTGCAGTTCCGGGCGGCAATATAAAGCTCGCCGCAAGATTCGCTTGCGAGGCAAACAATTATCTCTGTGTTGCCGAGGACTATCTTGCACTTATGGAGATGTATGATATTTTGCAGAAGGGCGAGCGCAACGCGAAGGTTTCAGAGCGTATTGCAGCTATTGCAGCTGAGAGAAAAACGGCGAGATTTGAATTGATGCTCAGAATAGAGAATGTCAAGGAGGCGTTCCTCATTCCGAGCCATCTCAGGAACCAGACGATATTCATGCAGGCATTTGCCGATATCGAGGCATATGTCAACAGAACAAGCCCGGAAAAGCTTGAGCTTGACATCTGCGATCTTCGCGATATCGGAAGCCGTGCGTTTTATAAGCTCCGCTGATTTGAAAACCGCAGATAAAACCGGGAGGAAGCAGAAAAATCTGCTTCCTCCCGGTTGTTTACGGCTGTGTTTTTCAGCCCTTGTAATTTTCATAGCAGCGAAAAGTGTTGAGCATTCGCTTTTTGTGTGGTATAATCATAGAATACAAAACACGTAAATTTCGTGCGTATGAAACGGAGATAAGAATTTAAATTGGCAGGAAACAGGATTTCAAAGGATTTTACACAGGGCAATATATGGAGGCAGCTTTTGTGGTTTACGCTTCCGTTTATGGCATCCAATGCTCTGCAGGTGCTTTACAGCACGATCGATATGATAATAGTCGGAAAATATGTAGGTACAGCCGGGCTTTCTGCCGTTGCGCAGAGCAGCCAGATTGTAAATTTCGCGACGATGGTATGCCTTGGCTTTTCAAATGCGGGGCAGGTGCTTGTGTCGCAGGCGATAGGCTCGGGCAAGAGAAAGGAAATGAATGATATAATCGGCTCTCTGTTCAGCCTTCTTGCAATTTTTGCGCTCGTGCTTTCTGCGATAATTCTCTGTGCGCGCATATGGATTCTCGATGTTATGAACGTTCCTCCGGAATCATATGATATGGCTATGGAATATCTTATTATCTGCGCTGCCGGGCTTATATTCACAGCAGGTTATAATATGGTATCCGCTGTGCTTCGCGGTATGGGCGACTCGAAACGGCCGCTTCTGTTCATCGCCATTGCATCGGTTGTCAATCTCGCTCTTGATATCTTGTTTACGGGCTTTCTCGGTTGGGGCGTTGCAGGTGCTGCGTGGGCGACGATTATCGGACAGGCTGTATCTTTTCTGTTCTCGATATATTATCTTTATTCAAACAGAATTGACTTTGGTTTTGACTTTGAAAAGGAAAGCTTTGTCATAAACAAAAAATATGCTGTGATGATAGGTTCTCTCGGTATGCCTATGGCGATACAGTCAGGTTTTATCAATCTCTCGATGCTTTTTGTAAACTCGATGATAAACAGTGTCGGTGTGGTTGCTTCGGCGACATTTGGTGTCGGCGTGAGAATAGACGATATCATAAACAAGATTTCACAGGGAATCCAGCACGCAGCAATGCCTATGATAAGCCAGAATATCGGCGCAAACCAAAAGGAGCGCGCAAAAAAAGTCGTATATGTTGCCTGGGTGTTTTCTGCAATATTCACGGCGTTCTGTATGGTTCTTTATATCTTCTTCGGGCGTCAGATGTTTATGCTTTTCTCAGACGATCCGCTCGTTCACGAGATGTCCGGCACATTCATAAAGGCTATTCTCTGGATGTTCCCGGCATTTGCGGTTATGCGCGGAAGCGGTGCATTCATTCAGGGAATAGGAAACGCAAAGCTCAGTATGGTCCTTGCAATGCTTGACGGCGTTGTCCTGAGGATAGGGCTCAGCTGGCTCTTTGGAATTGCGCTCGGTTTCGGGTTCTACGGTTTCGTTCTCGGCTATGGGCTTGCGCCATATGGATTCGGCATACCGAGTATGATATATTTCCTTTCGGGAATATGGGAAAAGCGCAGAACACTTGCAGAAGAGTTATAGAGTGTAAATATGCGGCGCGCAAGGTGATGCCCGTGTATTCGGGATGATAATTGACTAAAACACTGTAAGGTGTTATACTAAAATAAAAATTATATGTGTGTGGAGGGCGTTTTATGGCAAAGACAGCAAAAGACATTATGAAGCTTATTCGCGAAAACGACATTCAGATGGTCGATTTCAAAATGGTTGACATCAACGGTCAATACCGTCACGTTACCATTCCGGCAAAGAATTTTTCAGAGACAACGATGCAGAACGGAATCGGCTTTGATGCTTCAAACTATGGCTATGCCGTTGTTGAGAAGAGCGATATGGTGTTCATTCCGGATCCTGACACGGCGGTTATGGACCCGTTCTGCGAAATTCCGACTCTTTCGATGACGGGAAATGCAATGATTATCGACAATCCCGAAAACCGTCCGCTTGCGCAGTATCCGAGAAATATTGTTCTCGCGGCGGAAAAATATATGAAGGACAGTGGCATTGCGGACACGATGCTCATCCTTCCCGAATTTGAATTCTATCTTTTTGACGATGTTGCCTGGAATGTCTCTCCGAACAACATCAGTATGAGCCTCGATGCTCGCCAGACATATTGGAACAGCGGTATGGAAGGTCACGGCGTTGTCGTTCCGAAGCAGAAGAACTATCACGTCGCAAAGCCGTTTGACCCGACATATGAATGCCGCAGCGAAATGTGTATGCTTATGGAGGAAGCAGGCATAACCATCAAATATCATCACCCCGAGGTTGGTGCGGCAGGTCAGTTTGAGATTGAGCCGCAGCTCGGTGAGATGTCAAAGATGGCGGATGCGACGATGATGATAAAATATATCATCCGCAACACAGCTCTCAAACACGGGCTTTCCGCAACTCTTATGCCAAAGCCCGTCTATGGCGAGGCCGGCAACGGAATGCACGTCCATATCCTTCTTATGAAGGACGGCGAGCCTGTATTCTCTGATGACAACGGTTATTCAAACCTCAGCGAGACGGCACACTACTTTATGGGTGGACTTCTCAAGCATATCGCGTCTCTTTGCGCAATCACAAATCCGAGCACAAATTCGTTCAAGCGCCTTGTTCCGGGCTTTGAAGCTCCTGTAACAGTCGGTTATGCGACATCAAACAGAAGTGCTGTCATTCGTATACCGGCATATGCAAAGACGCCGAATCTCCGCCGCTTTGAAATCCGCAATCCTGATGCTACCTGCAACCCGTATTTCTGCTATGCGGCAATACTTATGGCAGGTCTTGACGGCATCAAGAACAAGATCGACCCACACGCGAACGGCTGGGGCCCCTATGACGTCAACCTCTTCAATCTTCCCGAGGAAGAGAAGGCAAAGCTCAAGAGCCTTCCGACATCGCTTGATGCGGCTCTCGATGCGCTTGAGGTTGACCACGATTACCTCACTGCAGGCGGAGTCTTCCCTGAAGAGCTTATTGCGAACTTCATCAAGACAAAGCGCGCAGAATGCCTCCGTCTTTCGCAGATCCCGAATCCTGCGGAATTTGAGCAGTACTATAACCTTTAAAAGAAAAAGAACACCTTTCGCATATTTTTGCGAAAGGTGTTCTTTGGTTTGTCATCAGTCTTCAAATGTGAATTCGTCTTTGAATTTTTCTTTGAAAAGCTCAAAGACTGCCATAAGCTCGGCTTCGTTGTCGATGCTCTCATAGGATTCTTCATTATCTCCGGCAGGAACAACCTTGAGAATTACGACCTCGCCCGAATCGTCGTCTTCCGTCGGGAAAAGAACAACATATTCGCTGTTTTCGTATTCGATGAGAGCGAGAAACTCAAAGGCAACGTCGTTGCCGTCATCGTCTGTAAGTATGATTGTGTTATCGATATCCATTATTAAATCCTCCTTGTTTTGTCTTTTATAATTTATGGTTTTTTGATTAATATACCACGTTTTTGAAGCGCGGTCAATTATAAGCTGCTGAGAATAATATCGCGGTTTTCATCAGAATATTCAATTTCGGATGAAAATAAGCGCGCGAGTCCGACCTGAGTTTCAAAGCTGAGTTCGCCGTTTTCAGCAAACAGCGCCATTCCTGCGGCGTATATGATTTCATATGCGAATGCCGCAAATGCAGCTCTTTCAGCCATTCCTTCGTCATCGGATGCGTTTGCAAAATGGCGATAGATAAAATATACAAGCAGCTGCTCATATTCCGTTTCGCGCCCTTGTATATAAAGCGCAAAATCGTCCTTTATCGGCTGAGGCTGTGATATTTTTTCAAGCACATCTTCCCATTGGCTGTCCATGCGCTCGAGCGACATAAGGAGCGGCACATAGTGATAAACCTCGCGGAGCGGCTTTGAATTGCAGAGCGAGAGCATTTCGGTTATGCGTTCACTGATGCTTTCTGTGCGGTTCTGCAATATGGATATGATTTCATCGCGCTTCCGGATGATTTCGTCTTGGGTGTCGCCATCTCCGCTGATTTCGAGCGTCATAGGCGTCGCTTTTCCGAGAATCAGCCTTGCTGCTTCTTCGCAGCAAAGGCCGAGCCCTGTCTCTATCCTGCCGGGCAGCTCGTTGCGGAACCGCGGATGCTCTGTGCAGATATCACAGAGCGCTTCTTCGCCGAGTGTGAGAATGATATCGCAAAGATTATCGCAGTTGAGAAACGGACATCTCTCATCTTTGGTGAGAATGAAATGTGTATCACCCTCGTGTGATATGTTTTTGCAAAGCCGTTTTCCAAGCTCATCCGGAACTGTTTCATAGAAGGCGGCGGTGTCGGCATCAATATCTATCTCCCAGCCGATACAGCAATTGTGGCGGCACGATGAGGCGATGCATTTGAAATTTTTGTAGTAGTCGGGAAAAACAAAGAGCATAGCTTAAAATCCTTTACATTTTTCTAAAATAATTATATGCCCGGCGTATAAAGTTGTCAATCGCTTTCTTGGATGTGATTTGACATCCGGGTATGTGAAGAGGTATAATTAAATAATTGAGAAACAGCAAGGCGAATGTAAGAGGAGTTGAAAAATATGGATCAGAAATATGAAGCATTGTTCACCCCCTGGAAAATAGGCAATGTCGAGATAAAGAACCGCATTGTTATGTGTCCGATGGGCGGAACATCCCTTTTCGGCTGGTTTGAGCTGACGGGCTGTCATTTTGATAAGGAAGCCGCAAAGCTTTTCCTCGAGAGAGCGAAAAACAATGTCGGTCTCATCATACCTGGAATTGCGCCCTTGCGCGATACGTTCTGGGGCAAATGGCTCTGGCAGAATCCGAAAATGTTCCGTGACCTTAAGGTGTTTATGGATGAAATACATAAGACGGGGGCAAAGCTCTTCATTCAGCTGACGGCAGGTATGGGGCGCTCTTGGGCGATAACGGAGCTTGTCGCTCCCTTACACAAAAATAAATTTACCCGTGCGCTCATCAAGCCGATTATCGACACAAGCCACGAGCTTGCATCTCCTTCTCCGCAGAAATCGCGCTGGGCACACGATATTGAGTGTCCGGAGATAACAAAGGAGCAGATACACGAAATTATCGAAGCGTTCGTAAAAACCGCCAAGCTCTGCAAGGAAGCAGGGGTAGACGGTGTTGAGATTCACGCGGTTCACGAAGGCTATCTTCTCGACCAGTTCGCAATCGAATTCTTCAACAAGCGCACTGATGAATATGGCGGAAGCTTTGAAAATCGCTATCGCTTTGCCGCAGAGATCGTCAAGGAAATCAAGAAAGCCTGCGGAAAGGATTTCCCCGTATCGCTCCGCTATTCGGTCGAATCAAAGCTCAAGGACTTCTGCTATGGCGCGATGCCCGGTGAGGATTATGTCGAGGCAGGACGCGCAATGGAGGAATCCGAAAGAGCGGCAAAATATCTGCAGGATGCGGGCTATGATATGCTCAATGCCGACAACGGAACATACGATTCGTGGTATTGGGCGCATCCGCCAATGTATATGCCGCAGAACTGCAACCTCGACGATGTTGCACATATAAAGAAATTTGTCGATATCCCCGTTGTCTGTGCAGGCAGGATGGAGCCGGATGTCGGCGCAAAGGCAGTTGCGGATGGGCTTATTGATGCCGTCGGCGTTGCCCGTCAGTTCCTGACCGATCCCGAATGGGTGACGAAGCTTATTGAGGACAGACTTGAGGACATCAAGCCCTGCATCTGCTGTCACAGCGCTTGCTTCAACTTCTCATCCTCCAAGGGGCACGCGAACACGCAGGACCTCAAGGACACGATGGGGCTTGCGCGCTGTGCGCTCAATCCGCAGACGATGCAGTCGAAGAAATATCATATCGAGCCTGCAAAGAAACAGAAAAAGATTGCTGTTATCGGCGGCGGTATCGGTGGTATGGAGGCGGCTATCGTCTCGGCAAAGCGCGGTCACACGGTAACGCTTTACGAAAAGAGTGAGAAACTCGGCGGTGTGTTTATTGCGGCGGCGGCTCCTTCCTTCAAGGAAAAGGACAGAGCGCTCATCGCGTGGTACATCCGCGAGCTGAACAAATATCCCATTGACGTCAGGTTGAACAGCGAAATCAAGGACATTGCGGCTCTTGATGCTGACGAGGTTATCGTTGCAACGGGTGCCGTTGCGAAGAAGATTCCCGTCAAGGGCGCGGATAAAGCGGTCGAAGCTGTCGACTATCTTCTCGGAAACAAGACAGTTGGCGAGAATGTTGTCATCATCGGCGGCGGACTTACGGGTTGTGAGATAGCGTATGACCTCTATCTCGGCGGCAAGAAGCCGGTTATCGTCGAAATGATGGATGACCTTATCGTAACACCGGGAATTTCCCTTGCAAACACGAGCTATCTCCGCGATTTCTTCAAGACAAATAAGGTTCCGGTATATCTTGAAACCTCGCTCTCGGAAATCAATGACGGAAGCGTTACGCTTAAAGATAAGGAAGGAAAGACATTCACGGTGGATGCCGATTCCGTCATCCTCTCCGTCGGATATAATCCTTCACCCGTTGCTCCGAAGAGCAAACATGTCCACGTTATAGGCGATGCCGCAAAGGTCGGCAACCTTCGCTCCGTCATCTGGGGCGCTTGGGATATTGCAATGAAGCTTTAAGGAGGCGATTTTTATGGCTATGATTTTAAATGAAGAACAGCAGGCGATACTTGACGGTGCTCGCGGCGAAACTATGGCAAAGGTTATGAAGACTCTTGTTATGTATGGCGAAGCTTTCGGCGCGGAAAAGCTCGTTCCCGTCACATCTGAATATAACCATCTTGTAACATCGTTCGGTCTCGGTGTCATCGAGCCCGTCTATGAGCTTATGGAAAAGCTTATAGAGGCAGGTGCGGTCTCCTCGCAGAAATTCTCGATGGATCCGCGTCCGCTTGACAAGAACGTCCCGCAGAATTTATTGCAGAAGCTCGTTTTCAAGAAGTTTATGTATAACAAGCAGGATTTCTATGAAGGTCAGCTTGAAAAGCTCGGACTTATGGACAAGGATGCATTCACCTGCACCTGCTATATGGATGAGGTCGGAAACAAGCCGAAATTCGGAGATGTTCTCAGCTGGGCGGAATCCTCGGCAGTCGTCTATGCAAACAGCGTCATAGGCGCACGCTGCAACCGCAACTCGGGAATCATTGACCTTATGGGCTCGATTGTCGGATGCGTTCCGTATTTCGGGCTTCTGACGGATGAGGGAAGACGCGCTTCTTGGATTGTCCGCGTCGAGACAACGAAGAAGCCTGAAGCTCAGCTTCTCGGTTCTGCGATTGGAATGAAGGTAATGGAGGATGTGCCTTATGTCGAAGGTCTCGACAAATGGCTCGGAACAGAGCTTTCCGACAGCGCCTGCACATATCTCAAGGACTTCGGCGCCGCAACCGCTTCAAACGGCGCGGTAGGTCTTTACCACATCGATAACCTTACGCCCGAAGCAAAGCTTCAGGGAAAAGAACTCATCCGTGAGGATGCGAAGGTATATGTCATAGACGATGAGGAGCTTGCCCGCGTTCAGAGGGAATACCCGATAGTCTGGAAAAATCCCGATGCAAGCCCGAAGCTCTGCTTTGTCGGTTGCCCCCATATGTCATTGCGCCAGCTTATCGACTGGACAGAGAATCTTGAAAAAGCGTTCTCCGAAAACGGCAGAAAAAAGGTCACGGTTCCGACGGTATTTACAGCGGCACCCGGAGTGCTTGAAAAATTCAATGCAACGGAATATGCTGAAAAGCTCAAGTCCTTCGGTGTCATAACCTCATATATATGTCCGCTTATGTATATGAACAATCCAATGTGCGCGAAAATGCCGGTTATAACATCGTCAAACAAGCTCCGCACATATACAACCGCAAAATATTACAGAGATGAAGAAATTCTTTCAATTATAACGGGAGGTGAGCGCAAATGAAGAAGTTTCAGGGAAGAGTTGTAACTCCGGGAAAGGCGTGTGCCGAGGCGCTCGTCTCAAAGGGCGGACTTAATACGCTCGCATCCTTCCAGAAGCCGCTTCAGTTCGGAGACAAGACAGCGAAATGCGGAGATCAGAATAACCCCGATCTTTATGGCAAGCCGATGGCCGGAAAGGCTCTCTGCATTCCGCAGACGATTGGCTCGACAACGGGCGGAATGGTTCTCTATTGCGCTTGTGCAATGAAGAGAAACCCTGCCTGCATCTTGTTCTCTAAGCCGATAGATTCGCTCGCGGCGGCAGGTGCTGTGCTTGCGGATGTCTGGGTCGACGGTGTCTCGATGCCGGTTGTCGATTCGCTAGGTGATGAGTTCCTTGACTATGTCAAGGACGGAATGAAAATAACCGTCGGAGAAGACGGTGTTGTTGAGGTAGAATAAAAATGCGATACTCATATAAAACGCGCGGTGTCTGTGCTATGCAGATAAATTTTGATATTGACGGCGAGGTTATCTCAAACATAGAATTCCTCGGCGGTTGCAACGGAAATCTCAAGGCGATCTCAAAGCTTTGCGAGGGTATGACTGTTTCGGAAATCGAGGAAAAGCTCCTCGGCAACACCTGCGGATATAAGGACACATCCTGCGCTGATCAGTTTGCAAAAGCAGTTAGGCGCGCGGCAAGCGGTGAAAATAGATGAAGAAAACCTATGTGACAACAATGCCCGATCATATCGGCGCATTCCTGAAGGCGAGCCGATGCTTTGAGTCTCTTGGGCTCAATATAACGAGAGTAAGCTATAATAAAGCGGTTGATGTCAACACGCTTTTTATAGATGTTGAGGGCGAAAAAGATAAGCTTGAGCTTGCGGAGCTTCAGCTTCGGGAAATCGGATATCTCAGAAATACCGCGGAGGAAAAGAGCGTTGTTCTGCTTGAATTTCGCTTGCTTGATGTTCCGGGAAGCGTCACTGATGTGCTTGAGCTTATTGATGAGTTCAAGTTCAACATATCCTATATAAGCTCGCAGGAAAACGGAACTGAATATCAGCTTTTCAAGATGGGGCTCTTTGTCGAGCATCCGGATAAAATCACGGAGTTTTTAAGCCGTGCGGAAAAGCTCTGCGATGTGAGGGTCATAGATTATAACCGCTCGGAAAAGATCTTTGACAACAGTATATTCTATAATTCGTTTGTTTCAAGCCTTGTTGAAACAATGCAGATATCCGAGGAGAACAAGAACGCCTTGCTCGTCAATGCTAATCTTGCGATGCAAACGCTTGATGAAACCGGGCTTTCTCCTTATCGGACGTTTGACAGCATAAGCAAATTTGCAGAGCTTCTCGCAGCCTGCCGCGGCGAGGCGTTCAATCCGAGAATAACGCGCCACGAAATCTCAGAGAATACGGATATTCTGCTCATAGAGCCGCCCTGCGGAAGTAACACGATGATTATAAGAAGCGGCGGAAAACTCTTGTTTATAGACAGCGGATATGCCTGCTATAAAGAAGAGATGCTTCGGCTTTTTGAGAAAATTCTTCCCGAATATAAAACCGCGGAAAAGAAAATTCTCATAACTCACGCAGACCTTGACCACTGTGGGCTTCTTTCTGAGTTCGAAGAGGTTATAGCGAGCGAAAAAACAAAGGAGTGCCTCGCTCTCGAGTTTGAGGAGCAGGGAGGATTCCGTGAAAGAAACGCGCTCCATAAGCCATATATCGGGATATGCAAGATATTGACTTCGTATGAACCGTGCAATCCCGAAAAGATCAAGGCACCTTGGAAAAGCGCAGAAAAAAGCGCGGCTCCGCTTTGCCAGACAGGCTTCTTTGATTTTGGAGAGCTTCATTTTGAAGTATATGAGGGCAGCGGCGGTCACCTTTCGGGTGAAACTGTTCTCATTGATTATCAGCACCATATCGCCTTTACGGGTGACATATATATAAACCTCAAGGGTATGACACCCGAGCAGGCGAAATATAACACCTATGCTCCCATTCTTATGACCTCTGTAGATACAGACCCTGTATTGTGTGCAGAGGAGAGGCGGGCAGTGCTTCAGCGTCTCGGCGCAGGAGGCTGGAAGATTTTCGGCTCACACGGCGCCGCAAAAGAATATTCTGTCAATATAGAAAAATAGGGGATAAAAAAGTAAGGGCTTGCTTTGCAAGCCCTTACTTTTTACTTGATTGAATTATAAGGCTATCGGAATGAGCCCGAAAAGGAAATATATCAGGGGGACAAATAAAATTGACGGGAGCATATCTGCAACCTTGAATTTTGAAATACCGAGAATGTTGAGCCCGAGACCGATGATGATGACGCTGCCTGCGCAAGCTATTTCCGCAACAAGAGCCGCGTCTGTCAGCACGCTCTGCAGAAGACCTGAGGCGAGCACGATTGCGCCCTGAAATATAAACACGAAAATTGCGGCAAGCATAACCCCAATGCCGAGTGAGCTTGCAAGCATACAGGACGAGAAAAGGTCAAGCACGGATTTTGTGAAAATGAGTGTGTGGTCGCCGGAAAGCCCTGAGTTGAGAGAGCCGGTTATCGTCATTGCACCGACGCAGAAGACGAGGCTGCCTGTAATAAAGCCCTGTGCGACGGTGTTTTTCCCATCTGCTCTTTTGAGCTTGCGCTCGAAAAACTGACCGATGCGGTTTATCTTTCCGTCTATATCGCAGGCTGTGCCGACTATCGTGCCGAGAACCATTGAAATTATGAGGACGATGGTGTTTGAGCCTGCGAGCGCACCGTCAACGCCGATATAGACAGTGCAGAGCCCTATCGCGACCATAACCGCGTTTGAGACACGTTCGGGGATTCCGCGTTTGAGAAGCAATCCGATCGCACTTCCGATAATAACAGTAAGCGTATTTACAATTACACCTATCATAAAGGTTCACTTCCAAATGAAAAATTTATGCTTTTTTTCTTGCGGCGAGCAAGCAGCACATTGCGCCGAAGAGCGCAATTGCGCACCATACCGCGATGGTTATATTCCAACCAAAGTTTTCGGAAATCAGCGCGATGCCATAGGTGGAGATTGCGCTTCCGATATAGGTAAAGGCATTGAGCACACCCGATGCAGTTGAAGCCTTTGAGAAATATGACGGAATCATACACACGAGAATGAGGTTTACACCGTGCATAGAGCCTGTGAGGACTGCCATAAGAAAAACTGAGAGAAAAGCGTTACGCGATGAGCAGAAATAGAGAAGCACAGCCGATGCAACACCGACGAGGAATATATATGCCGCAAGTAGGAGCTCGTTTCGGACTTTCGTGTTGCGGAGGCGGAGTGTTATGTTGAAGCATATAATGCTGAATATCGGGAGAATAACACCCGTGAGGATGGAGATTTTGCTTCCGAGATTGAAGGTATCGTTGATGAATGTCGGCATCCAGGTTGTTATGCCGTCACGGAGCGCGCCCTGAGCGATAATACCGAGGACAATTGCAACGAGCGCAGCTGCTGTGAACGGATTTGATGATTTGCCGCTCTCTTCTGCTTCGCGTACAGTTTTTTCAGAAACTGAGGTATCTGTGTTGCGCAGAGCTATGAGCCAGAGCACAGACATAGCAACACAGGCGATTGCCGAGACATAGAATGCGCCCTGCCAGCCTGTTGTTGAAATGCATATCGGCGCTATGATATAGACGGCGATTGTGCCTGCAGAGCTTCCCCAGGATACGCGTACCGTTGCCGTGCGATAGGTATCATCGTCGAACAGCATTGTCATTATCTTTACAAGCGGCGGCCACATAAAGCTTTGTGCAAAGCCGTTTACAGCCCAGACTGCAACCATATAGGTTGTATTCGGGCAGAGAGGGATGAGGACATTCATTGACGCTGTGAGGAGAAGGCCGAACAGCATAAGATATTTCGGATTCAGCCGATCACCAAGCACACCGCTTATAAGCTGACCGACGCCATAGGTGATGAATGCCGCAGTTATGGCGAGCGAAAGATCTGATTTGAGAAAGCCCTCAGCGTTGACCATTTCGACAATGACGGCACCGAAGTTGATGCGCGAGATATAGCTTGTGAAATATATCACGGCAAACAGAAGCATCATAAGATTGATTTGCTTTTTATCGGAAAGCTTGTTCATATGAGAGGTTTGCCCTCCCATTCGTGAGCACAATTTGCTCCCATAAGCTTTGCGATTGTCGGAGCGATGTCCATAATGTTTGCGTGCTCGATTTCTCCCGGTGCAAAGTCCGGGCCGAGGAGCATAAGCGGAATGAGCATATCCTCAGGAATGTTTTCGCCGTGGCGGCGTTCGTGTCCGCCGTGGTCAGCTGTTACGATTATTGTATATTCATCGGAGCAAGACTCGATAACACGCTCGATCTGATTCCAGACACCCTCAACAGATTTCATATATTCTCCGCTCATCCAGCCATGGTCATGGCCTGCACAATCGGGGTTTCCGAGATAGAGGAAGACGAAATCGGGGGATTTTTCTTCGATATAGGAAAGCGCGGCGACTGTATGCTTTTCATCATTAACCTCATAATCGCCCTTGAGATATGATGCAAGCTCGACGCTTCCTGGACGCCAGAGATCGCGCAGCTGTTCCCAGTCATAATATACGGTGGAGCGTTTGCCTGCCGCGGCAAGCTGCTCAAGAAGGCCGTTTATCGGGCGGACAGGCGGCATATAGAGATTTGTGCTGATGCCGTGGCGCTCTGCCGGAACGCTGAGAAACAGCGAAAAATGGCAGGGGAGGGTAACTGAGGGAAAGGTTGTTTCAGCCTTCATTGAATAGGCGCTTTTTTTCATAAGCTCCTGTACATATGGCAGATGCGCCATAGAATCGGGGCGCATACCGTCTGCAAGGATGAGGATTACTTTTCTGTTCATCTGACGTTTTCTCCTTTCAGGACTGTGATGTTGTTTTCTTTATAGAGCTCGAGGATTCCGTCAGGAAGCTCCGAGTCGGTTACATAGATATGCTCGGGAGACAGGTCGCAAAGCTTTATGAGCGAAGTCTTCTCAAATTTTGAGCTGTCAGCAAGAACGATTACCTTGTCGGTAATTCCGAGAAGCGTGTGCTGAACATCGGTGAGATTCAGATGAAAGTCAGACACGCCGAGAGATAGCGAGATTCCCGTCGGGAAGATGAATGCTTTTGAAACATGGAGACGGCGCAGACTTTCCTGGGTGAGATGCCCCCAGAAAGCGTTTTCAGCCTTGTCATAGGTTCCGCCGATGAGAATTGTCTCAATGTTTTCGCAATCGCTCAGAATATTGAATACGGCAAGCGAATGAGTTATAACGACGAAATGTATTTCCAGCGATTTCAGAACCTCGGCAAACTCAACTGCGGTTGTGCCCGAATCAATCGCGATAACATCGCCGTCGCATATAAGCTCTGCGGCACATACGGAGAGCTCGTTCTTCTCAGGGCGGTGTTCATCCAGCCTTGTGCTGAAATTGCCTGCAGGCTTTAAATGAGCGCGAGGTATTGCTCCGCCGTGAACCCGGGAAAGCACACCTGCCTTTTCAAGCGCGAGAAGGTCGCGGCGCACCGTTTCTATCGATACGCCAAACTCTGAAACGAGCTCGGATACGGTTACTGCGCCTTTTTCGCCAATCAGCTTGCGTATTAAGTTTTGTCTTTCACTTGCAAACAAATCCAATCAACTCCAAACATATCCACATAATACCACAAAACACATTCTGTGTCAATAAAAAAGCAGGTCCGGATTTCCGGACCTGCCAAAGATATGCTGTTTTGTTTAGAATATGCCTTCTGCGAGCATTGCTTCCGCAACCTTCTTGAAGCCTGCGATGTTAGCACCTGCGATGAGGTCATATCCGAGACCGACTTCCTCTGCAGCCTTTGCGGAGTTGTCATGGATATTCTTCATGATGAGGCGAAGCTTTGCATCAACCTCTTCCGGCTGCCAGTTGTAGCGCATGGAGTTCTGAGCCATTTCGAGTGCGCTTGTTGCAACGCCGCCTGCATTGACTGCCTTTGACGGAGCAACGAGCTTGATGTTTTTCTTGAGGTATTCAACAGCCTCGTTTGTTGTGGGCATATTTGCAACCTCGATATAATACTGAACGCCGTTTGCAACAATCTGCTCTGCCTCAGCCATACCGATTTCGTTCTGATATGCACACGGCATGCAGATGTCAACTTTCTCGCCCCAGACCTTTGCACCCGGAACAAACTTGACGCCGAACTTGTCAGCATAGTCCTGTGCACGGTCGCGGCCTGATGCACGCATCTCGAGGAGGAACTTGATCTTCTCGTCTGTTACGATGCCATCGGGATCGTAGCAATAGCCGTCAGGACCGGAGATTGTAACAACCTTACCGCCGAGCTGTGCAACCTTTTCGCAGACGCCCCATGCAACGTTGCCGAAGCCGGAAACTGCAACAGTCTTGCCTTCGATTGTGTCGCCATAGTGTTTGAGGACCTCTTCGAGGTAATATACTGCGCCATAGCCTGTTGCCTCAGGACGGAAATAGGAGCCGCCGTATGTAAGACCCTTGCCTGTGAGAACGCCGTTCTCCCAGCAAGCCTTGATTCTCTTATACTGACCGAAGAGATAGCCGACCTCGCGTGCGCCAACGCCGATATCACCTGCCGGAACGTCAACATCCGGGCCGATGTGGCGATAGAGCTCTGTCATAAATGCCTGGCAGAAGCGCATGATTTCATTGTCAGATCTGCCGCGCGGGTCAAAGTCAGAGCCGCCCTTACCGCCGCCTATCGGAAGACCTGTGAGAGCATTCTTGAAGGTCTGCTCGAAAGCGAGGAACTTCATTGTGTCGATAGTTACTGACGGATGGAAGCGAAGACCTCCCTTGTAGGGGCCGATTGCGCCGTTGAACTGAACGCGGTAGCCGCGGTTTGTGTGCCAGTTGCCGTCATCGTCCTGCCATGTAACGCGGAAGGAGATCTGGCGATCCGGCTCGCAAAGTCTCTCGAGGAGACCTGCTTTTTCATATTCAGGATGCTGAGCAACGATTGGTTCAATGCTTGCGAAAACCTCTTCTACTGTCTGGATGAACAGTGTTTCGCCTTTGTTTCTTGCCTTGACCTCATCAAGGACTTTTTGCATATATGGTGTCATTACTTATGCCTCCGTTTTTAATATATTTTATTTTTCTCACCATTTAAATTATACCAACTTTAAAAATATTGTCAACAAAAATCCTTTAAAAAGCAAAAAAACACATAAAGTACGCAATTTAGTCTGAAAATCAAAGTTTTAACAAGCAATATGTGTTGAAAAATGAGCAACTTTGTGCTATACTATTGCACAGTCTGATTTTTTAAGGAGAAAAATAATGTCGAAAAACAGTCTTACGGAAGGAAAAATATTCCCATCGCTGCTCGGATTTGCCGCTCCTGTGTTTCTTGCGATGTTTCTGCAGGCGCTTTACGGCGGCGTTGACCTGCTCGTTGTCGGGCAGTTTGCAGAGACCGGTGATGTTTCGGGAGTTGCAACTGGAAGCCTCATAATGCAGACGTTTACAAGCATCATAACGGGGCTTGCTATGGGTATAACCGTGCTTGTCGGGAGAAGAATAGGCGAAGAAAATCCGGAAGAGGCAGGGCGCGCTGTAGGCGGCGGAATTGCGCTGTTTTCTGTGTTTGCGCTTTTGTTTACGGTACTCGTTCCGCTCTTTTCCGATCAGCTTGCGCATATGATGCACGCGCCGGAGGAGGCCTTTCGCGAGACCTCTGATTATATAAAAATATGCGGAATCGGAAGCGTGTTTATAATTGCATATAACGTTCTCGGAAGCATTTTCAGAGGCATCGGAGATGCAAAAACACCGCTGATTACGGTTGCGATTGCGGCTGTTGCGAATGTTATCGGAGATATCATTCTCGTAGCAGGCTTTGATATGGGTGCGGCAGGTGCGGCGATTGCCACTGTCGCGGCTCAGGGTGTGAGTGTCGTTATGTCACTTATATTAATCAGGAAGAAAAAGCTGCCGTTTGATTTCTCGATGAGGAGCATAAGGTTTGAGCAGGACATAATAGGTGCGGAGCTTCGCCTTGGTGTTCCGATTGCGTTGCAGGATCTTCTTGTCGGAATATCATTTCTTATAATACAGATGATAGTCAATTCAATCGATGTAATTTCATCTGCGGCTGTCGGGATAGGTGATAAGGTATGCGCGTTTCTTCTGCTGATTCCTGCGGCGTATATGCAGGCGATGTCTGCATTTGTTGCGCAGAATCTCGGCGCACGCAAGCCTGAGCGTGCGAGGGCGGCTCTCAAATGCAGTATAATATCCGCGCTTGTTGTGGGTATGCTTATGGCATATCTTGCAATATTCCACGGCGATATGCTTGCGCGCATATTCGACACAGACAGTGTGGTTGTCGAAAGAGCGCATCTCTATCTTGCCGCATACGGCTTTGACTGCATACTCACGCCGTTCCTTTTCTGCTTCATCGGATATTACAACGGCTGCGGAAATACAACGTTCGTTATGCTTCAGGGGATATTCGGCGCATTTGCCGTGCGTGTGCCTGTGGTATATCTTATGAGCAGCCTTCAGAATACAAACCTTTTCCTCATAGGAATAAGTACACCGATTTCAACTGTGTTCCAGATTATTCTCTGTCTTGCGGTGTTTGGGCATCTTGAGAAAAAAAGGATGATGAAGGAAAGTGAAGCAAAATAATCTGACGGAAGGAAAGATATTACCCTCACTTCTTGGGTTTGCCGTTCCTGTATTTTTCACAATGCTTCTGCAGTTCCTTTATGGCACTGTCGATATGTTTGTTGTCAGCCGTTTTGAATCAACTGCCGAAGCTTCGGGAGTTACGACGGGAAGCATCATTATGGCGACTCTGACTAACGCTGTTACAGGTCTCACGACCGGTGTAAGCGTGCTTGTGGCGCAGCGCATCGGTGAGCGTGATTATGAAGGTTCGGGCAGAGTGGTCGGCGGTGGTATAGCTTTGTTTGCTTTTGTTGCGGCGGCTCTGACTGTTGCGGTGCCGCTGCTTGCAGAGAGCTTTGCCCATATGATGGATGCGCCCTCTGAGGCATATGAGGCGACAGCTTCATATATAAGGATAACCGGACTCGGAAGCGTGTTTATAATTGCGTATAATGTCCTTGGCGGAATTTTCAGAGGTCTTGGTGACAGCAGGACTCCTTTGCTCACAGTTGCGGTTGCAGCTGTTGTCAATCTGATTTTCGATATTGTTCTGGTGCGCGGTTTCGGTATGGGCGCTGCAGGTGCCGCGGTTGCAACTGTCGCAGCTCAGGGGATAAGCGTTGCCATATCACTTGTTGCCATAAGAAGAACAGGGTTGCCGTTTGCGGTTTCAAAGCAGATTTTTGCAGGCAAAAAAGCATCGGTAGGTGCGATTGTGCGTCTTGGGCTTCCTGTCGCGGTGCAGAATCTTTTGAGCAGCTTTTCTTTTGTCATAATTCAGGCACTGATAAATGGGCTGAGCCTTGCTGCATCTGTCGGTGCAGGTATCGGCGATAAGGTCGGCGGCATACTTCTCTTGCTTCCTGCATCATATCTTCAGGCGATGTCAGCGTTTGTTGCACAGAATATCGGTGCAAAAAAGCGTGAGCGCGCAAAGCTCGGGCTTATGTGGGGCATTATAACTGCGCTGGGCTTTGGAGTCATAACCGCATATATCTCTGTGGTTCACGGCGATTTTCTCGGCTCACTTTTCACAAACGAGCCTGAGGTAATCAAAAATGCACACTGGTATATTGCCTCGGCATATGGAGTTGACTGTATGCTGACTGCTGTTCTATTCTGCCTTGTCGGCTATTTCAACGGAAACGGAAAGACCGTGTTTTCTCTCGTGCAGGGGCTGTTCGGTGCATTTGTCATCCGCCTGCCATATGCGTTTTTCGCAAGCAGCCTTGCAAACACCAATATATTCTTTATCGGGCTTGCGGCGCCTGTTTCCTCTTTTTTTCAGATAATACTCTGTGTGATAGAATATATAAGGTTTGAAAAGAACGCAAACAGAGAGTGATTGCATTATTACATAATGCTTATAAGAAAAATAAATATATAAAAAAGGATTGCAGCAAAATACATTTTGCTACAATCCTTTTATCATCAGAAAATCAATTCCCAGACTATCGGGATTAACGAGATGTGCGCCGTTCCAGATATGGAAATTAAAGCTGTCTTTTGCGCCGTCTGCTTTATATGTGCGATAGGCGGTCTGGGTCTCTCGCTGAGCGCCTTCCGGAGGAAAGATATCGTCATAACGGCCGACTTCTATGTAGATGGGGCGCGGCGAGCACAGTGCGGCGATTTCACCGTCGCGCATCGGCTCAAAGCCGCTTCGGAAACGCCATTCAGGGAAACGCTCATCAAGCCCTCCGTCAAAGCACGACATAAAATATCCGCGCTGTATGCGCCTGTCAAGTGCCATTGCACGCATTGTGTAGAATGCCCCGTAGGACATTCCGCAGACGCTGAGATTTGCCACATCAAGTGCGCGGACGGATGAAAGTGCATCGATGCTTTTTATTAGGCAGAAGATTTCAAGCGCGATGATTCCGCCACCGAGCTTTTTAAGCTTTTCGTCGAGAAGTAATCTGTCATAGGTGGTTGAATAATGCGGCTTTGCAGGTGAAAAGCCATAGTTCCAGATAAGAAATTGCGGAGCAAAGACGGCAAAGCCCTTGGATATAAGGCGGTGTATTATTCCTGAATATCCGTTTTTGCCGTGCATACCGTACATCAGCTCGGGTGTTCCGAGATGGCCGTGTGCCGCAATGCAAAGAGGCAGAGCGCCTTTGGCGTTTTTCGGGATAAACATAAGCCCATAAAACGGAAGCTGCGGAAGCGCTGTTATGCGGAGCCTGAATATCTCGCATATATCATCTGCAGCGACATATTCCTGCGAAAGGGAAGGTTTTTCGGTTATAATTCTGTCAAGCGGTGCGCCGAGAGCTTTTGCAAGCGGAGCGGCAGAGGGATCGATTTTATATGAAGAAAAACCGCTGTGAGCCAGAGCCTCAATCGAGCGCGCATATTCGCGGCGCGCCTGCTCGCTAAGCTCAGGTGATTCTGTGTATAATGAAGCGTGTATGATGTTCATTGCTTTACTCTTCTTTTGCCTTGAGCTCATCGAGCTCTTTTTGCATACGTTCAAGCCTTATGCGCATTGCACAGAGCTCCTGTGCAATCGGGTCGGGAATATGTATTTGATCAAGGTCTGCACACGTCGCCTTTGCGCCATTTCGGCGCACAACTCTGGCGGGAACACCGACTGCTGTTGAATCGGGTGGTATCGGGTCGAGTACAACGGCATTTGCGGCGATTTTGGAATTGTCGCCGACAGTGAACGGGCCGAGCACCTTTGCGCCTGCGCCGACCATAACGTTGTTGCCGAGCGTCGGGTGACGCTTTCCGACATCCTTACCCGTTCCGCCGAGCGTTGCCCCCTGATAGATTGTGCAGTTTGCGCCAATTTCCGTGGTCTCGCCGATAACGACGCCTGTACCGTGGTCAATGAAGAAGCCGGGACCGATTTTTGCTGCAGGGTGGATTTCAACGCCTGTGAAAAACTTGTTCAGCTGGGATGTGAGACGGGCGAGGAAAAACAGCTTGTGACGATAATAAAAATGCGCTACTCTGTGGTGGCAGATTGCATGGAAACCGGAATAGAGCATAAAGATTTCAAAATTACTGCGTGCCGCAGGGTCGCGCTCACGTGCTGCGCGCAGATCTGCTTTCATATTTTCAAACATATAGAACACCTCACTTGATGATAGCGCCGCCGAGAAGTCTTTCGCCGTCATAGAGGACGAGCGACTGTCCCGGTGAAACGCCTCGTTGGGGGGCTTGGAAGGTTGCCTTGATCTCGCCGCCACTGATTTCTACATCACAAGGGGCAGCTTTTGCGTTATATCGGATTTTTGCAGTGCAGGAAAAGCTATCCGGCATCGGCTTGTCGCTTATGAAGGTCAGGCCGTCTGCAAGCACTTCGGTTCTGCTCTGCGAGCCCTCGAGCCCGAGCACAACCTCGTTGGTTTCGATATCGAGCCTTGAGACGAAGATGCGCTCGGAATACGGGATACCGAGACCTCTGCGCTGGCCCACTGTATAGCGGATGAGGCCTTTGTGCTCACCGAGATCCTCGCCCCGTGGGCCACGGAAACGGCCGCGTGGCTGTTTGCCGAAGCGCTCTTCAATATATGAAGCATAATCACCGCCGGGGATGAAGCATATATCCTGGCTGTCCTGTTTTTCTGCAACGGAAAGCCCGATTTCTCTTGCAATTTCGCGCACCTGTGTTTTAGGAAGCTCGCCGAGCGGAAAGAGACTTCTTCGCAACTGGCGCTGGCGCAGCCTGCAAAGGGCATATGTCTGATCCTTCTCACCATACAGCGCGCGGGCCGGGAAGAGCTCACCTTCGTGTTCAACAAGCCGCGAATAATGACCTGTTGCAATGAAATCGGCGCCGAGCTCGTCCGCAAGGTCGAGCATAACTCCGAATTTTATATAATAGTTGCACACCACACAGGGGTTCGGAGTGCGCGCCGCGAGATATTCACTTGTGAAGTCTGAAATGACATATTCAGAAAATGCTTTCTCTGCATTATATGACATATGCTCTATTCCGAGACGGCGGCAGACGTCCTTTGCGTCCGTGTCGTCATTCCCGTGGAGAAGGAGCGTGACGCCGAGCACATCATAATCCTGCATAAGAAGGTGTGCGGCAACGCTCGAATCGACGCCGCCGCTCATTCCGACGATAACCTTTTTCTTCATAAGCTCAAAATCCTATAGCTTTATATTTATTCTGTGCGGAGTGCGTGTCAGCGCTTCTCCGCCGTCTTTTGTTATGAGAACCGTGTCTTCGATTCTCACGCCGCCGAGATCCTTTATATAGAGGCCGGGCTCAATTGTGATTATCATATTCTCACAGAGCACGGTTTCTGAGCGTCTCGACACTGTCGGTGCTTCGTGTATCGCAAGGCCGACACCGTGGCCGAGCGAGTGCATAACATAGTTTTCCATACCGTGTGCGGCGAAGAGCGAGCGCTGATATTCGTCAAGCTCACGGGCGCGCATTCCGGGTTTTATATGGCTGATGCATTTTTGCTGAACCTCAAACACAAGCTCCCAGAGCTCGAGGAGTTCATAAGGGGGAACGCCTATATGGACTGTGCGCGTGATGTCTGACATATAGCCGCCGACCGTAGCGCCGAAATCAAAGGTCATAAGGCAGTTGTCGGGTATTTCTTCGTCAGTCGGCTCAGCATGGGGCATTGCACTTCTGAGGCCTGATGCCGCGATTGTCTCAAATGCGGGGGCGCGGCTTCCGCGACGAGCCATCTCATATTCGAGAAGGGCAGCCGCTTCGCGCTCTGTCATACCCTTTATAAGCTTTGGAACAAGAGCGGAAAAAGCCTCATCAGAGCATATGACTGCACGGCGGATCGCCGCTATTTCCGCATCGTCCTTGACGGAGCGGATTTCTTCTCCGAAATCCGGACAGGGGACGAATTCGACATTCTCAGACATCGATTTTATATTGCGCAGCTCAAAATCGGTTATTTTCGATGTTTCGTAGCCGACGCGCGAAAACGGCGAGAGCAGCTTTGCGATATGCTCGTGCATTGAAGCGGTGATTACCGTTATGTCAAAGCCCTTTGCCTGTTCGCGTATCTGGATATCATAGCGCCCGTCGGTCAGTGCGTAGCATTTGTCATCTGTTATGATGAGTGCGCAGTTGCTTCCTGTGAAGCCTGAGAAATAGCGATAGTTCTCATATGAGGTTATGAGATAGGCAGAAAGCCCTTGCTCCTGCATTTTTTCGCGGAGATTTTTTATTCTGCGTTCTGTCATTTCCTTACTCCAAACAAACATTCATAAAATATTGGATTTCCGACTTTGTCGCGTGCAAAGAGGATGAACGAATGGCCTCCATTTGCAAGCTCGTTCTTTACGGTATATGAAAGCTTGCCACTTGCGGCATCAAAGCCCGGTGAGTTACAGCGTATACCGTCGATATAGAGCTCGATTGAGCTTTCGTCTATGCCGCTTGCATCGGAGAGAACAATGCCGATTGACGGGGTTGCCGTGGTTATCCATTGTCCGTTCTCAGGCCACGCCTTTGTGAGTGAAGGTGAGGTTGTGTCGAGATTTTTCTCTGTGTATATTGCTGTGAGGCCGTCAAAATAGAGCGTGCCCTGCGTGAGCTTTGACGGGTTCGAAACGAGATATACGGGAACCTTTACAAATACCTGCCCCGAAATTTCTTCGGGGATATTGGCGGTCATATATTTCCAGCCGCTGTGTTCAATTTTTCCATAGGAAACGGTGTGCTGTTTTCCGCTCTCTTCTTCAACTATGCTGCGAAGCTCGACTCCGCTCGCATCGCCATAGACCATCATACCGAGCTTTTTCGGCGCATTGGAAAGGCGATATGCGGATGTGTCAACGGAGTTGCTTGATACCATATAATATGACCCGACAGAGGTTGTCGTGTTGAGGAAATTATAATAGACCTTGAGCGAGCGGTTGCCTGTGTGAGCGAATTTCAGGATGGATTCTTCAGCAACGCCCGGTGCGACCTTTGTGCCGACGGATACGGGCACAAAAGAGACCTTGTTGTCCTCGAAGCCGCTGATGACAACGGGAGGTGTCTCAACATTGACTTTGACGGATGCAACTGCGCCACCGAGACCTATTCTGATTTCGCCGGATACTGCATTATCGTAAACCTTGAATTTTCCGGGGGCTGTAAATTCGCCGAGCGAGCCGGGGGCCTCCCAGGAGAAAAGATCCTGTCCGGCCTCAATCTGCTTTCCGCCAAGTGTTGCGCTCGCTGTGAGCTCAAATGTATCGCTCGGCTTTACGGTAAGCTCAGTTTCGCTGACTGTCACGCTGTCTGCGTGGGAAACAATTTCAAGCTCGGCTGTGCCGCTTGCGCCGCCTCCGATTGCCGTGACGGTGAATTTACCTGTTTCTGCGGCAGTGAGCTCACCGTTTTCGGTAAATCCGTTGATTGAGGAATCGATTTCCCAGGCTATGTCAGCCGGGACTTTATGTGGCTTATAGTTTTCATCATATGCGCCTGTCACAGCGAAGGAATAGGTTCCTCCTGCAAAGCAAAGGCGCGATTTCGGGCTTATTGTAAGTGATGAAGGATAGGAAAGTGTCGGCAATGTGTTCATAAGGACAAGTGCATTTGCAACCTGCCTTGAGCTTCCGCCTGAAACATTGTTTACAACGCTTGTCTTCATCTCACCGGGTTTTCGGAGAACGAAGGTTGTGCTGCCACCGCCGTCGAGGTTGAGCGCATCAACACAACCGAGCGCACGCATTGCCTGCGCTGCTGTTTTATAGGACATTCCGGCAGCGCCGCCAGCGTTTCTGCCGTCTATTGTTGCCATTACAACCGTTCCGTCCGGGCGGATGCCGATTGAGGTGCGCGGCTGATTGGACGAATCGGAGGTTGAATAGATTTCTCCGTCTTTTAAGAGAAGTTCTATTCCACCGATTGCGAATTTTACATTTGCCCAGAACTCGTTGAATCGGAAAGACATCTCAAGAGTGTCACCGACAGAAAGCTGCTTCAGTGTTCCGATGCTTTGTGCACCCTGAGCGGAGAGGACAACATACCCGTCTCCGAGTGTGGTATTGCCTGTTGCATCGTTTATCTCCTCAACTGTGAAGCTGAGGGTGCTTCCGTGGCGCACTTCGCCAGAATTTATGCGGCATCGGAGCTCATAGGTCTCGCTGCCTGTTTTGGTTCCGCGCGCATATTCCTCTGTGTAGAGCATAATCGATTCCGCATTCTTTGCGTGTGCCATATTGATTCCTGCAACATTTACGAGAGAACCGTTTATGCGGAATTCTTTGTCGAGAATTGTGCCGTGTCTGACGATGAAGGGCTCGTTGTCATAGGTGAGGCCGAATGCCGCATAATACTGAGGTGGTGTTGAGAGTATGATGCCATCCTCGATGAATATGCCGTGGGGAACGCCGACGCCAAACGTGAAATAGTCGCCGTTTATTGCAGCAACGGCAACATCGCCGCCGCTCTCTGCATCGCTCATATTGTTTGCGATTGTATTTACTGTTTGTGTGCTCCAGACATAGCCCTGGCTCTTGCCGGCGCGAAGCACGGTGTCTTCGCTCTTCGGGTCAAATTCAACAGCCTGTATGTTCTGATTTCCGCTTGCATTTGATGCGCGCAGATTTATATGCTGAACGCCGGGGGCGACAGTTGTTATTTCATAACCGCGTATGCCCAGTTCGCTTTGCATTTGTGTGTATGAGAATGCGCCTGCAGCAGGCACGAGAGAGAAGGTGAGTGCCGCTGCAAGGAGCAGAGATATCAGTCTTTTGCTTTTTTTCATTCTTTATCCTCCGTGTGGTTTCGGGTGGGGTTATTCGTTTGCGCCGCAGCACTTTTTATATTTCTTGCCGCTTCCGCAAGGACATGGGTCGTTTCTTCCGACCTTTTCGACCTTGCGCGGAGTTTTTCTGACAGGTGTGTCATCGCCGCCGTGCTCACCCGTTATTTTTGCAACGGCTTCGCGCTTGGGTGCATCAGCGCCGCGGACGCGCATCGTGAATATCATTCTGACAGTATTTTCCCGGATTGTGTTGTTCATATCCATATACATCTCATAGCCCTCATTTGTATAGGCGATGAGCGGATCGTGCTGTGCGTATGCACGCAGACCTATGCCGCGGCGAAGCTCGCTCATAGCATCGATGTGGTCCATCCAGTTTTCATCCACATTGTGAAGCAGGACAACGCGCTCGAGCTCGCGCATCATTGTTGCGCCAAGCTCCGCCTCGCGTGCTTCATATACAGAAAATGCGATTTCGCAGAGATCTGACTTGAGATCGGCTGCGTCATAGTCAACAGCATTGAGATCCTCAATTGTCATTTTAAGATCGTTCTGAGTGAGGAATATTCCGAGATATCTCATACGGATTGCATCGAGATGCTCAATCTGGACATATTTTTCTTCGCCGAGAACTTCATCGACAGCAACAGAGATTGACCCTTCAATCATGCTCTTTATAGAAGCTTCGAGATCCTTGCCGTCGAGAACTGCCTGACGCTGTTCATAGATGCTTGTGCGCTGCTTGTTGATAACATCGTCATATTGAAGGACGCTCTTACGGATTGCAAAGTTGCGTGATTCAACGCGCTTCTGCGCATTTTCTATAGCGCCGGAGAGCATCTTGTGGTCAATGGGAGTGTCCTCGTCAATGCCGAGGGAATTCATCATACCCATAATGCGTTCGCTTCCGAAAAGTCGCATTATGTCATCCTCAAGGGAGAGAAAGAAGCGTGATGCGCCCGGGTCACCCTGACGCCCGGCACGTCCGCGGAGCTGGTTGTCAATACGGCGTGATTCGTGGCGCTCTGTGCCGATGATGAAGAGACCGCCTGCAGCTCTGACCTTTTCGGCCTCTGCATCGGTTTGCTTTTTATATTCTGTATAAAGCTCTTTATAAAGCTCGCGTGCGGAGAGGATTTCTTCGTTGTCCGTTGGCGCGCTGCCGCCTGCATCGATGATGAGATCTTCATCCATACCGCGGCGGCGAAGCTCGCTTTTTGCGAGAAAATCTGCGTTGCCGCCGAGCATAATGTCAGTTCCTCGGCCTGCCATATTCGTGGCGATGGTAACTGCGCCGCAGCGGCCAGCCTGTGCAACGATTTCTGCTTCCTTGTCGTGGTGCTTTGCGTTGAGAACAACGTGTTTTATTCCGCTTCTTTTGAGAAGTGCGGAAACAAGCTCACTCTTTTCGATGGACACCGTGCCGACGAGCACCGGCTGTCCGCGGTCTGCACATTCTTTTATCTGCGCGACAACTGCGCGGAACTTGCCTGCCTCAGTTTTGTATATGACGTCTGTTCTGTCATTGCGTATCATCGGCTTGTTCGTCGGGATTTCGATGACATCAAGGCTGTATATTGCCTCGAATTCGTCCGCCTCTGTAAGAGCGGTACCGGTCATTCCCGAAAGCTTGTCATACATTCTGAAATAGTTCTGGAATGTTATGGTTGCGAGCGTTTTGCTCTCGTTCTGGATATCGACGCGCTCTTTCGCTTCAATCGCCTGATGCAGACCCTCGGAATAGCGGCGACCTATCATAAGGCGGCCTGTGAATTCATCAACAATGATTATTTCGCCGTCGCGCACGACATAGTCAACATCGCGCTGCATAATTCCGCGTGCGCGGATAGCCTGATTTATGTGGTGGAAAAGCTCGGCGTTTTCGGGATCGGAAAGGTTTTCGAGGTTGAACATCTCCTCTGCTTTTCTGATTCCCGATGCGGTGAGAGTTGCGGTTCTCGCCTTTTCGTCAACAATATAATCACCGTCAACATCGTCGTTATTTTCTTTTTCGTCGACCGATGCCATAACGATTCTTTTGAGTGATGCGGCAAACTTATCTGCCTGCTGATAGACGAATGTTGGCTTGTCACCCTGACCGGAGATGATGAGCGGAGTACGGGCCTCATCGATGAGAATGGAGTCAACCTCGTCGACGATTGCGAAGGCATATTCGCCGCGGCCGACCATCTGGCTTTTATAAAGCGCCATATTGTCGCGAAGATAATCAAAGCCGAATTCGTTGTTGGTGCCATAGGTGATATCGGAGAAATGCGCTTCGCGGCGTTCTTCATGGGTCAGACCGTGGACGACAACGCCGACGCTCATTCCGAGAAAGCGGAAAACTCTTCCCATAAGCTCGCCCTGATATTTTGCAAGGTAATCGTTTACCGTTACGATGTGAACTCCGCGCCCGGTGAGCGCGTTCAAATAGGCGGGGAAGATGGCAACGAGGGTTTTTCCTTCACCTGTTTTCATTTCGGCGATTCTGCCTTGATGGAGAACTATGCCGCCGATGAGCTGGACGCGGAAGGCAAAGAGCCCGAGTACGCGCCAAGCCGCCTCGCGCACTGTGGCAAAGGCTTCGGGAATGAGAGAATCGAGAGTTTCGCCCCCACTAAGACGTTCGCGGAACTGCGCCGTCTTTGCGGAGAGCTCTGCGTCGCTTAGCGCGCGGTATTCATCGGCAAGTGCCTCACACTTATCCACGAGCGGAAGAAGTTTTTTGATTTCGCGCTCGCTTTTTGTGCCGAAAATTTTTGAAATAATACTCATTTTATATAACATTTCCTTTCAAGAAAAAATAATTTACCATTGTAAAAACAGTATATCACATTTTAATATGATAAAAAAGGGATTTAACGCAAAATTATTTTAAAATTTACAATATTGAAAATTTGCCGTAAATTGTGTATTATATATCTCAGGAGTTGATGATTGAAATGAGCATAGTAAAAGACAAATCACTTGCGCCCTCGGGCATAAAAAAGATTGAATGGGTAAAATCGTATATGCCTGTTCTCACAAATATTGCAAAGCGCTTTGAGAAAGAGCGTCCGTTTGAAGGAAAGACGATTGCAATGTCAATACATCTTGAGGCAAAGACGGCATATCTTGCACTTGTCCTGAAAGCAGGCGGCGCAAGAGTCTGTGCGACGGGCTGTAACCCTCTTTCGACACAGGATGACGTTGCGGCGGGGCTTGAGTCGCTCGGCGTTGAGGTTTTTGCAATCCACGGTGTCAACGAAGAGGAATATACTGCACATCTCACGGAAACGCTTCGCTGCACGCCCGATATTATAATCGACGATGGCGGCGATTTCGTGTCGATTCTTCACGAGCACGAGCCGTCTCTTGCGAAAAATCTTCTTGGCGGCTGCGAGGAAACGACAACAGGTGTTGCGCGCCTTGCGGCAAGAGCGGAAGCAGGCAAACTCAATTTCCCGATGTTTGCTGTCAACAATGCAAAATGCAAGCATCTTTTTGACAATCGCCACGGCACGGGCCAGTCCGTCTGGGATGCGATTATGAACACGACAAACTGCTTCATTGCAGGAAAGAAGGTCGTTGTCGCAGGCTATGGCTTCTGTGGCAGAGGCGTTGCGCTCCGCGCAAAGGGGCTTGGTGCAAATGTAATCATATGCGAGGCAGACCCGTTCCGCGCGCTTGAAGCATATGCCGAGGGATATTCGGTTATGAGCATGGACGAGGCGGCCGCAGTCGGCGATATTTTCGTCACAACAACGGGGTGCCGCGACATAATCGTTAAGCGTCATCTCGAAAAGATGCACGATGGCGTTCTCCTTGCAAATGCAGGACATTTTGATTGTGAGATAAACAAGGATGATCTCCGCGCACTTTCGGAAAGCGTTGAGACGAGAAAGCCGAATATCGAGGGTTATAAGCTTTATGACGGCAGAGTTCTCAATCTTCTCGGCGAGGGGCGTCTTGTGAACCTCGCGGCAGGAAACGGGCATCCGGCGGAGATTATGGACTTGAGCTTTGCAGTGCAGGCTCTTATGATGGAGCACATCGCACGTCTTCCGGAAAAGCTCTCACCTGCGCTCTATGAGGTGCCGGCTGAGATTGACCGCCTCGTTGCAAGCGAAAAGCTCCGCGCAGAAGGCATTAAAATTGATGAACTGACAAAAGATCAGGAAGAATATTTAAAATCCTGGTAAAGAAAATGACTTCGGGAGAAGTGCTTTGAGTGTGGCGATAAATCTACTCAAAAGGTGGTAAATGGTTTTGTAAAGGTTAAAAACAGGTGCGATTATGAAAAAGAGAATACAAATTAACCGTGCAATAATATCGTTGCACAGCTTTCCCTCAATTCCAGAATACAACATTAAAAGCGATTTTGAAAATTCACATTGCAACATCGCTTGTGTCGTTTCGCCCTGTTACAAACATTATCACTATGCAACAGACAAAATTAAAAGCTCGTTTTCGACATTCCATTTATGCAAATTGAATGTCGGACGGGCTTTTGTTGTATTTTGAGAAAAATCAAGTCGGATGCAACATTTCAGATTGATGAAAAGTATTATGTATAAGGAAACTTTTACCTGTGTTTTTTCGTCTAAACAGATAATGGAGGTATTTTTGATGAAACAAAACAGACTTTATACTCTTTTACAATCACATAGGAAAACAGGCATAGCTATATTTTGGATAGTCGCTATATTTTTTGGTTGTTTCTGCTTTCCTTTTGTCAATCTCACAAAGATTTTAAGTGATACTCAGAAGCAAATCAGCATAATAAATCTTTTTCTTTGCATGTTTGCCTATGCAGAAGTAGGTCTGCTTTCAGGCTATATATTCGATAAGA
This sequence comes from Oscillospiraceae bacterium, assembly GCA_017439555.1. Lineage (GTDB taxonomy): Bacteria > Bacillota > Clostridia > Oscillospirales > JAAYXM01 > SIG480. The sequence continues at coordinate 31,698 of JAFSIZ010000032.1, forward strand.
AAAAGATTGGTATTGTGTTACTAATCAATGTAGCTCACATAATTGCCGGGATGATATGCAGATATTTTCTCGAATTTGGTGAAGTGTCAAATACATATAACTTTACCTTGCCGAATATAGCAATTCACATCGTAGTAGTTTCGTGTATCTGCATTTGCGGTTACCTGCACGCAAAGAAACAAATTGAAGAAAACAAAGACAATGACAACCATTAAATAAGGAGGTCGCCTATGAAAACAAAATGGAATGAAAAATCTACTGCTGATAAAATAATGTTGGTATTAAGAATTGTTATATCCGTTGTTGTTTTAGCAGGAGCAGTATTACAGATAATGGATGTATGGGATAAAGCTCTCAATGTATCTATTCCGCTTTTGAGTGTTCTGATTCTGATACAATCTATTCAAGAACACAAAGAACAGAAAAAGGCATCTGCAATCGTTGGCTATGTTTGCTTTGTAGCTATGGTTGTTATGATTATAGGAGCTTTATTTGTTAAATAAATTCAGGAGGTATGTGTTATGAAGAAAATTAGTTATAAAAGATTATCATTGACCTTTTTAATAACCTTTTTGACTACACTTGTGCCTGCTTGCCTTCAAATTCAGCCATCATTCGTTGCTGAAAACACAAAACTTATGTTGGGATTTCCTTTTGACTTTTATATGATTAAATTTGCAACGGATAAGTTTTGGTTTCATTTTAACATTACAGGCTTTTTGGCAAATATTGTTGTTACATACCTTGTTCTGACCTTCTTCGTATGGATATGGAGAAAGATTAAGGGTGAGCAAAAATGAAGATAGCTATAATCATCGCCGTATGCGTTGCACTCTTTATCGTGTTAAAGCCTTTAAGAAAACCAATTTTGACATTTGCAATTATTCTTGCCTTTATTGTTGGCTTTGGAACAATTCAGTATTTCAGCAGACCTGATGGCTCTACACTTGAGAGTCGAGAGGAAATCTGTGCCGAGTTCCCAAGAGGTAAGGATTGGAAAATAGCCATTGAGCAAGAGCTGAATGGATATATCATAAGCGGTATATATTCTCGTAATGAAATGAGTG
>JAFSIZ010000033.1 GCA_017439555.1 Oscillospiraceae bacterium
AAAGACGGAAGAAGTTTCAAATGCAGCTCCGATTGTCGGAAAATGGGTATATGAAGATTCAGATGATATGTATTATGTATTCAATGAGGATGCTACAGGCTCATACTTCTTCCTTGGCGGAGAGCTCACCTTCTCTTATGGAGATACAGGAGAGGAAGTAACTCTTTATTATGACAATGGCTCCGAGCCTAATACATTCAAGTATACAATCGACGGAAAAACTCTTCAGATTGAAGACAGCTTCGGCGAGATGATAACTTATATCAAGAAATAAATTTAATATAAGGCGAATCAAGCGCGAAACCGAAAGATGAGTATTTTCTTCTTTCGGTTTTGCGGACTTTTATTAAACTTTAAAGGATGGTTTGATATGAAAAAATTTTTAAGCATAATATTAAGCCTTGCGATGATATTATCAATGGTTCCGACTTTTGCCTCTGCTGAAAGCGAATACACAGAGGTGGCAACAGCCGAGGCTTTCAAGAAAGCTCTCGAAAGTAATGGCGATAAAAATATTGTTGTAACAAAAGACATCATATACACCTGTCAGGTTTCCGATGTGGGTGAATATTGGATTACCCTTGGCAAGGGTGAAAAAACACTTAACTTAAACGGTAGGTCCGTTGAGCTGAATGCCGAAACGGGTGTGGAAACAACCATGATAAGAGTTCCTGTCGGTGCAAATCTTATAATCAAGGACACAAGCGGCGACAATTCGGGTACACTTTTCTGCTACGGGAAAATGGAGTCTGCATATTCTGACGCGGCGGGAGCCGGAATGCCCGAATATTTTAACAGCGGTGTAAAATACAGAAACGTACTTGAGATTGACGGCGGTATGGTGACCATCAACGGCGGTACTCTTGAAGCAGGTCGCTCCAAAAAAATGTGGGTATTTGACGGCAAGGACGTCTATAACTTAAGACATCTTCTTGGATATACCATCCAGTTCGGCGTCCTCGGTCTTGCAATCGGCGCAAGATATGATGGCTATGCATGGCAGCAGGTAAACGGCGATTGCATAACGGTAAAAGACGGAACGCTTATGGTAAACGACGGTATATTCCTCGGCCGCGGCTTTTCGCATCTCGAAACATTTGTAAAGCCGGACGATACCGACGTTGATGTTGAGTTTTCACGTTCGGCTTGTCTCCGTCTTCTCGGCGGCAATACTATTATCAACGGCGGCACATTCCACGGCAAGGGAAATTCAGATGTTTTAGCAACTGAGAGCGAAGCAAATGTCACCGTAAAGAACGGAACGTTCAGCACAAACCATCTTCGTGTTTTATTGGTTCCTACTATAAGTGTAACCACATACGGTTATTGGTGCCCGTATGTCATAGGTCACGAACAAAGATACGGCTATAAATATCACCCTGCATCAGATGCGGGAAGCATCAATCTTAAATCAGATATGCTCGACCCGCAGAGAAACACAGCCGAGCTTAATGGTGAAATCTTACCTGTCAGCGAGTGGAAAAACCTTGCTTTCACCGGGGATGACGGAGCGACAACTGTCGTCATTACCCATCATTTAAGCAATTCCGACAGACGTAATTACATGAGAGGCAACATCGAGGATAAGGAAATCACCTCTGCGGCAGTTCTCGGAACAATGGCACAGGGAATGGAGCTTGCTTCCGATGTACTCGAGCTCAGCGCATCAAACGTCAGGAAAATGGATGTGGAGTGGTATCACAACGGAAGCCCTGCAGAAGAAGATGCATTGGTCGGCGCAGGCGACTATCAGGCAAAGATAACTCTGACTGCAGATGCAGGCTATAAATTCACAAACAGCTCTCAATTTACTGTTATGGGATACAATGCAAAGGATGTTGAGATTTCCTCAACAGGAAAGCGTGCATATATCCGGTCAAAGGTATATAGCTTTGAATGTGACCACAGCCTTAATGAAGATCCATCAATTCATTTTGATGAAGAAAACCACTATCAGATTTGCACAGTCTGCGGTGAAAAGCTTGTGTCGGAAAAGCACTCCTTCAGTCAGGGAGAGGTGCAGGACGGATATATGAGGTATAACTGCCAAACCTG